>CALXON010000093.1 GCA_944389985.1 uncultured Spirochaetaceae bacterium
AACGGATTGATCATCGGAGTATGTCTTGCATCCTCATCGAAGAATGTGTTCTCCCTGCCCCATGTGAGATCGATGAAATCACGCACGAGGCTGAACGAGGATGGAGGAAGCCGTCTTGTTATCGAACCGACAGCATAGATCGAGATGACACCGTCCACCCCGAGCATTCTCAGGAGCTCTATGTTCGCCCTGTAGTTGATCATGTGCGGAGCGATCTTGTGTCCGGGGAGGTGACGCGGAAGATACAGAATCCCGTCACAGACGGAGTATGTCGCCTCTCCGTATCTGGTCTTCTCCGTCTTCATGTTCTCATTGAACCTCGGATCAAGATCTATTCCCGTTCCTGCAATTATCGCCTTCAAATGACACCCTCCCTGGTGATTATGCCGGAAACAAGCTCCGGTCTGATCATATCGAAAGCGGGATAGAGAGCCACGGCATCATCAGAAGCCGTCCTCACTCCCATCATTCTCTTCACTTCCTCTCCGTCCCTCTCTTCCATCACTATATCATCAGCTGTCCTGGATGTATCGGGAGAGAGACAGAACGCATAGTACGGTATGCCGTAATAACGGGCAGTCACCGCATCCGAGAGCGTTCCGACCTTGTTGACCACAGTCCTGTCACTGAGAACAAGATCGGCTGCGGTCATTACCTTGTCAACCTTCCCTTCCGCCATCAGATGGGCATTCATGGCATCTGTGATCAGATAACACTCGATTCCAAGCGCTCTCAGCGAAGGTTCTGTCAGTCTCGCCCCCTGAAGATAGGGCCTTGTCTCAGGTACATATACAACAGCTCTCCTCCCGTCCCTCGCCGCCTTGTAGACAGAGAGAAGGAACGTATGCTCAGGAAAGCACCTCGTGAGTATTCCGTCCCCGTCGCTGATAAGGGAAGATCCTGTATCGGAGACAGCATCATAGAGTCTGTCATAGTAGCTGAACGTACCAGCCACAAGCTCCTCCATGTCCTCTCCTGAACGGTAGCGCTCCATTATGCCGCAGAGGGTGCGGCTCATTGTCGTATTCGTAGGTCTCGACGCCGCAAGTACCCTGACAGCCTCCTCAACATCATCTCCATTACGGTATGTGAGAAGAAGCGCGTTCAGAGCCACCTCAAGAGGCCCTCCTCCCTGTGTGACCATGTCCTTTATGGCAGAAGCGGCCTCGGAGGCAGAACGGCAGGCAACCTCCTCGTGTGAGAACGGGAGCTTACGCCTGTCCGTTATATATAGTACATTCCCTTCTATCCTTGATATATTCCGGTGCTTCAGGAACGGAGGATAGAGATCATCCCCTGGCATCCCAGAATCCTATATGATCCTTCACGATCTCTTTTATCAGGTCTGTATCATCTGTCGGGCCAAGGATCGTGATATCCTTCTGTCCGTATTTCACGACCTCTCGGGAAGGAAGTGAGAATGTCGGATTCTCGTCATTGCTTCCGGTATACTCAAGAAGCTGCTTCTCAGTCGCTCCGAATACAAGTCTTCTCACATTGGCCCAGTAGAGCGCCCCCGTGCACATGCAGCAGGGCTCGAAGTTCGTATAGAGCGTGAAATGGCTCATCTCCTCCGCAGAATACTTCTTCGCGGCTCTCAGAAGCAGCAAAGTCTCCGCATGGTATGCGCTCCCGCCTTCCGTGAAGGCGTTTCCCTGCTCCATTATGATGTTACCATCCTCATCCGCGAGAAGAGCTCCGAACGGGTGGTTTCCCTTTTCCATAGCCTCATGGGCAACTCTTATGCACTCTCTCAGGAGAGCTTTGTCCTTATCTGTCATTCCGTCCATGGCGAGGATTATAGCACATCCATGAAAACTACATGAGGCCTTTGTTGACCGCTCCTGCCAATAAATGTAGATTACTGATTGGATTCCGGAGTTTTCCGGAAGAAAAAGGATGGTTTTATGAAGGGAATGAAGAAACTGGCTCTGGTCACACTTGCCATGCTTCTGGCTCTTGCCCTCCCTGCACAGGGAATGAAGGAGCAGCAGGAAGGAGAGACTCTCGTCAAGGTCCTGTCCTCAGAGGCCGGTGATGATGGCACATACATGATCACGGCACAGAAAGAGAGCGGGGACACGATCATATACATAGCAGGTCCTGATACTGTCGTCACAGGATACCCCCTTGCCGACATCACCACAGATGACTACCTGATGGTGAAGGACAGCGGCATCATGACAATGAGCATTCCACCGCAGTCACCGGCTGAGTCTGTAAGATATGTGACTCCTGCTGTACGCAACGGACTGATCAATGCTGATTTCTCGGCACCTCAGACACTGCCAGGTCTCATCGTGCAGATAGCGGAGGTCAAGGAGGATGAGCTCGAGTCGGCATTCAGCTACTCATACGGATACATCTCGATCAATGCGCTCAAGAATGAGGGACTCTATCCGCACGCCGGCTATTTCGGACGCGGCATCCTCGATGCAGCCGCATTCGGAGAGGCCGAGCCTCTGATGACAACAGAGGATATGAACACAGCCATCAACACGTTCATCGAGAACTATCTGAACAAAGGCGTTAAGACGGACTATGGTGAGGTCTACACTACAGCCGAGCAGCTCCAGGCTCTCACAGCACCTGAAACCGATGAGGACAGGTTCGCATACAGCTATGGCTACTTCATCACACTCAATCTCATGATGAGCGGAATCTCCGTCAGCGGTCCTGAGTTCGCAGACGGTGCGCTCTCCGCGCTCTATGGTGCATCGGTACGCTTCTCAATGGAGGAGATGGACGGATTCATCAAGGCATACGCCGAGAAGATGCAGGAAGAGTATCAGGAATTTGTAAGGGAACTTGCGGCATCCAACCTTGCAGATGCGGAGGCTTTCCTTGCTGACAACGCCACTAAGGAAGGAATCATCACACTGGATTCCGGTGTTCAGATCGAATACATCCTCGATGATGATAGCACGGCCAAGCCGGCTCCAGAGAGCGATGTCGTCGTTGACTACAAGCTCACGCTCCTCGACGGATCGGTCATGGATCAGGGAACCGATGTGGAATTCAATCTGCAGAATCTCATTCCGGGATTCTCAGAGGCAGTCCAGCAGATGACACCCGGAGACTCCATCCGTGCATATATTCCGCCAGCACAGGGCTACGGTGAGTATGGAACAGGTTCGATTGAGCCGAACATGCTCCTGATTTTCGATATAACCCTGAAGGAAATAAAAGTCTGACTGACAGAGAAAAAAACTGCTGTTCTGAGGTGACTCATTACAGCAGTTTTTCATTTCAGAATATGAATCTGACCGCCTTGAAGTGAACGGGAAGCGAGAACATCATTCCACGCCTCACCTTCTCATCGCCTGAGTATATGAGGAACCTGCCCTCCATGAGGCGGAAGACAGAATCAGAGACGGAGACGATCTCCTCCCCTTCAAGCACTATCTCCATGACCCTCTTCCCCTCGAATCCGGGGCTGTCGAAGCCTTTATCAGAAGAGAGACACTCATCAATTATGTATCTCACCTCTGATTTCTCAGGAGTGTCATAACGCCCGGGCAGCTGATCATACGGCAGGGAGCGGTCCATGACGGAGATGATGGTCTCTATCTCCGGAAACGCCCCCTGATAGCTTTCAAGATATGACAGCGTGTCAAAGACTATCATATCCTGCCCCGTGCCTCCTTCCTGTGCTTCTCGACGATCTCCGTGAACTGGATTATCTGATCAACCGATCCGTCGATACCCAGAAGGGATGAGTCTATCGAGAGGCTGTATGTGCGGCACATCCCCCATTTCTGATCAGAGTAGTAGTTGTAGAAGTTTGCCCTGCTCTTGTCATTCTTGAGGCAGATGTCCTCCGCCTTCGCAGGATCGATTCCATAGCACTCGACAGCTCTCTTGACCCGGGCCTCCAGAGGTGCGTGGATGAATATTGAGATAAGATCCTTGTTTCCTTTAAGGACATAGTCCGCACAGCGGCCGATGATGATGCATGAGCCCTGCGAGGAGACCTTCCTGATCGTATTCGACTGGATCAGGAAAAGCTGGTCATTGAGAGGCATCTCATTGAATCCGAGAGCGCCGGATGACATCGGATAGTTTCCCATCACAAGCGAATAGAGAAGAGAGGAAGATGGTTTCTCATCTGCGTTCTGGAACAGAGCTTCTGAAAAACCGCTGTCCTTTGCTGCCAGCGAGAGAAGTTCCTTGTCATAGTATGGAATACCCAGTCTCTCTGAAAGAGCCTTGCCTATCTGTCTTCCCCCCGAACCGAACTGACGGCCTATCGTGTAGATTGTTTTGTCACCCATAGTCCTGCCTCCTGTATTCATTATAAACCGTACAGGATGGATTTGCACAAAATAATGCCATCCTGTGAGGAAAATCAGACAGGATGGCAATAAGCGGAAACTTAATTACTTTCCGAGCTTCTCAGAAATGGTGTCGGCAAGAGCGGACAGTGCGCTGTACTGCTCATCCTTCACTGATGACTTGATGGAGATCTGGGGAGCGATCACGCGGATATCCTTCATTGAGGAGAAGAGCTCAGTCATCTTCTTACCAGCAGAGAGCGCCCATGTTCCATTCTCGATTATGGCGATATCCCTGTTCTGGAATGCATGTGCCTTGAGATCGAGTATGAGATTCTCCATCTTCGTGAAGATCTCCGCATTGTATGTGGGAGATGCGAAGACGATCGTGCTGTACCTGAAGCACTCTGAGACAAGTACTGAGCAGTCAGTCTTGGATGCATCGTACATGTGGATGTTCCTCACTCCCCTGTCCGCACACATTGATGCGAGTGCGTCCATCGCGGCAGCCGTGTTGCCATAGATCGAGGAGTAGATTATGAGAAGTCCTTTCTCCTCCGGAACATAGGATGCCCATGTCGTGTACTTGTCAAGGAAGTATCCGAGATTCTCTCTCCAGATCGGTCCGTGGAGAGGAAGGATCATCTTAATCGGGAGCGTTGCGGCCTTCTTGAGTGTGTTCATAACCTGAACGCCGTACTTTCCGACGATGTTGATGTAATACCTTCTCGCATCATCGAGCCACTCCCTGTCGAACTCGACCTCATCGGCATAGAGATTGCCGGAAAGAGCACCGAATGTTCCGAATGCGTCTGCCGAATAGAGATAGCCGTCTGTGGTATCGAAGGAGACCATGACCTCCGGCCAGTGCACCATCGGAGCGAAGACGAAGACGAAGTTGTGCTTTCCTGTCGAGAGCGAATCACCGTCCTTGACGATATGGGCACGGCTGTCGATATCGAAGGAATAGAACTGCTTGATCATCTGCACTGTCTTTGCGTTGCCGACAATCGTGAGATCCGGATAGCGGAGGACGAGCTCTGCTATGACTGAGCAGTGATCCGGTTCCATGTGATTCACGATAAGATAGTCAAGCTTCCTTCCCGCAAGAGCCGCATCAACATTCTCAAGGAATTCCCTTGATAC
>CALXON010000094.1 GCA_944389985.1 uncultured Spirochaetaceae bacterium
CTGTCAGGGCTTATAAGAGTACTGAAAGCTATGAAGAATCTGCTGATACCCTCTCCCATCTCAGGTACATAGTAGTCAGTGAAGTCAAAAGGAAAAGCCTCCGTCTCTTCCAGAACCGGCCCATAGAGCGATTCAAGACGTGAACGGAGGTCTGAAGGGAATCCCGCCGTTGACAGGATTCCCATGAAAAGCATTGACGGCTTATAAGACTGAAGCATACAGACCGAGAACGCGGAATGTCGCGCACTTCTCCTTTATATCCTTGCAGAGATCGTCGAAAGAACCATCCTCAGGCAGCTGGAACTCAAGGAAGAAGAGATACTCCCATGGCTTTCCGGGAATCGGGCGTGACTCAAGTTTCTTCATGTTGATTTCCCTGTCAGCGAAGATCTTCAGGACATCCATGAGAGCTCCCGGCTGATCAGAGACAGAGAAGGAGATCGCAGCTTTATTGAGCTTCGACTGAGATCTGAAGAGCTCTGCATTCTCCTCCCTTGTTATCACATAGAAACGGGTGTAGTTGGAGGCATCTGTCTCTATTCCCTGCCTGATGATTTTAAGTCCGTGATACACAGCTGCAGGAGCACCCGCTATCGCAGCAAGAGACTTGTCCTTCTTCTCTGCGATGAATGAGACTGCGCCGGCTGTATCAAAGAAAGGAATCCTCTCCGCATCAGGAAGCTCATCTGAAAGGAATCTGGTGCACTGGGCAAGTCCCTGAGGATGGGAATAAACCTTCTTGATATCACCAAGTTCCGCATCAGGCATGCCGATGAGGTTATGGATCACCCTGACCTGCTGCTCACCGACGACGGTAAGCTCAGGATGCATCGCAAGAAGATCAAGTGTGTCATATATCGTGCCACCAAGCGTGTTCTCGACAGGCAGGACACCATACTTGGCCTTTCCGGAAGAGACTGCATCAAACGTATCCTGGAACGAATGACAGGGAAGGACGCTGACATTCTCATCGAAGGATCTTCTGACAGCAAGTTCGGAGAATGCTCCTCTCTCACCCTGGAATGCAACCTTCAATGCTCCTTCTGATACAGGTACTTCCGTTCCCTTCTCCTTCATGCTTCCGGGAAGTATGCGAGGTATCTTCTCAAGGCTCTTGCCGACAACCGGGCAGAGTGCCTGGATATCCCTCATGAGCTTGGAGAACTGTGATGGATAGAGCGACTGAGGACCATCTGAGAGAGCCTTCTCAGGACAGTTATGAACCTCAACGATGACACCGGAAGCTCCTGATGCGACAATCGCGAGAGACATGGGTGCGACCATGTCGCGGATACCTGTCGCGTGTGACGGATCTCCGATCACGGGAAGATGGGTAAGTTTCTGTACGACAGGGATTGCGGAACAGTCGAGGGTATTTCTCGTAGCCTTCTCGAATGTCCTTATACCTCTCTCACAGAGCACTACCTGATCGGTACCAGATGCCATGAGATACTCTGCGGCCATCAGCCACTCCTCGATGGTTGCCGAAAGACCTCTCTTGAGAAGGACTGGCATGCCGGTCTTTCCGACAGCCTTCAGAAGCTCGAAGTTCTGCATGTTCCTCGCTCCGATCTGGAACATGTCTATATATGAGGCCATCATCTCCACATCTGAAGGAGAGACAACCTCTGTCGTGATCGGCATGTCGAACGCATCTCCGGCCTTGCGGAGAATCTTCAGGCCCTCCTCGCCAAGTCCCTGGAAAGCATACGGACTTGTACGCGGCTTAAACGCACCTCCGCGCAGCATGACCGCTCCTGATTCCCTCACGCTCTCGGCAATCGCCATGACCTGATCATAGCTCTCAACGGCACAGGGGCCTGCGATGACAGCGACCCTGTTTCCTCCGATCTTGACCTTGCCGACAGATACGATCGTATCTTCCTTCTTCAGCTCACGGGATGCGAGCTTGTAAGGCTTCGAGATCGGAACAACAGAACTCACTCCTGGAAGAAGCTCAACCTGTCTCGGATCTATGTGAAGAGTTCCGACAGCCCCGAACACCGTATCCTGAGCACCTACAATCTCACGGACCATGAAACCCTTTTCCGTCAGGTAGGATCTCACTTTATCTTTTTCACTGGGTGTTATACCCTGCTTTAGGACAACAATCATATTCAGGAATTATATAAAGAATGGATAATCAACAGCAATTCGATGAAGCTTATTTCGATAAAGTATTTACCCTTTTCTCAAAGGAACTTGAGGCTTCTGGAGCTCCTCTTCCTTCGGTAAGCATCATGGCTGAGAGGGACAATGATCCATACAGCGTGCTTGTATCGACGATAATAAGCCTGAGGACTAAGGACAGCGTGACGCTTGAGGCATCCAGAAGGCTTCTCTCAAGATTCCCCGATGTGGACAGTCTTGCTGATGCCGACCCTGAGGAGATAGCAGAGCTGATAAAACCCGCAGGATTCTACAGAAGGAAGGGAGAACAGCTGAAAAGAATCGCCACGATCCTCCGTGATGAATATGATTCAAGCATCCCACCCGACATGGACAGGATAATGGCCCTTCCCGGTGTCGGAATAAAGACGGCTTCCCTCGTGCTGAATCTCGGTTTCGGAATCGATGCGATCTGCGTCGACTGCCATGTGCATCAGATCGCGAACAGAATGGGATGGGTCTCGACAAAGACTCCGGAGGAGACGGAGAAGGCTCTGAGAGAAATACTGCCCAGACGTTTCTGGATACCTCTGAACGAGCTCCTTGTGCGCTATGGGCAGCATGTATGTCTTCCTGTCTCTCCCTACTGTTCCAGATGCCCTATGGCAGAAGAATGTGCAAGGAAAGGCGTCACCAGATCAAGATGATCACTTCGTTCCAAGCTTTCTCACAGCCGGAGTAGCGACCTTATATACCGATGCGAGGATGAGAAGGTGGTATATGAGATCCTCAAGCCATTCGAACCACTCTGTGCCGTTGACACCCTTGAGTCCGTATACGAAATCCGCAAGGACGATATAGACAATCCATGCGACGAGAATCACGAGTGTGGCGACCTTGGTGAATGATGACTTTATGCCGCTGACAAAGAGAGGAACGATCAGAAGAAGACCTGCGACAAGAAGGACTATTCCCACGATGATGTCAAAGACCTCATCAAGCTCATCATAGAGAGCATTGCCGCCGAAATCCCCTATCCCTTCGATACCGATGACAACGAAGAGAAGACCGACAAGAATCCTGAGGATGAAATCCCCGCTGAGTTTTGAACCAGCCATTTGAAACCTCCTGTACACTGATTTAATGCTGCATATATTATACAGACAGGCAGCCGGCAGGTTAAGATATTGACTGTTCAGCCACCCCTGTCTGATACTCACAGCCATGGTACGTCTGTTTGTTTTTCTGGGTAATCCGGGAAAGGATTACGCTTCGACACGGCACAATGCGGGATTCATGCTCGCAGATTTCCTGTATCCTGATGCCGTGTATCAGATGAAGTTCCATTCCCAGTTCATGAAGACTGGAAACGTGTTCGTGCTCAGGCCCATGACATACATGAACCTCTCCGGGACAGCGGTCTCGGAAGCAGCTTCCTTCTATCACCTCACTCCAGAGGAGATAATGGTCATACATGATGATCTGGAGCTTCCTCTGGGGAAAGCAAGACTCCAGAAAGACGGAGGCCTTCAGGGACATAACGGACTCAGAAGCATAAAGGAAAGACTCGGAAGCAGTGCATTCTACCGTCTGAGGATCGGCATAGGCAGACCGGAACACGGGGATGTCAGGCTGTATGTCACATCGCCCTTCAGGAAGGATGAGCAGATAACGCTCTCACAGCTTTTTCCTAAGCTCAGGGAGCTTCTTGCATCGCCGGAAAGGACCATGGAGGTTTCCGTAAATGGTTAAAGGATACATCGCAGCCGCCGTCACCGTGATGATATGGGGCCTCACATTCGTATTCACAAAGACCCTTCTTGTATCATTCACACCTGTCGAGATCCTCATCTCAAGGTTCATAATCGGAATGACCGCCCTCTTTGTCGCAGCTCCAAGGAGACTGAAGACAAAAGGATGGCAGGAGGAGAAGTATCTCCTGCTGGCAGCCCTTACCGGCATATTCCTCTATTACTTTCTGGAAAACGTCTCACTTCTCTGGACAAGCGCCTCGAATGCCGGAGTCATTGTATCCACGGCTCCGTTCTTCACAGCACTCATATCGGATGAGAAGAAGACAAGGAATTTCTTCATAGGATTCGCAGTCGCCATCATCGGTATCGTGATGATCAGCTTCTCCTCCCTTGAATTCTCTGCAGAGGGTCTTATCGGAGACGGTCTGGCCCTTCTCGCCGCATTCGTCTGGGCCTTCTATGCTGTCGCCTCGAAGAAGATAGCGCAGTTCGGATACAGCCCTCTTCTCACAGTGAGGAGGACTTTCATATACGGAATCCTCTTCATGATCATCCCTCTCATACTGTGGAACAGGGCCGGAGAGGACAGAGTCATATTCAGCTCAGGTAATATTACAGGACTGCTGTTCCTGGGGCTCATGGCATCAGCTCTCTGCTTCGTGCTCTGGAACGTTGCCGTGAAGAACATAGGTCCTATGAGAACAAGCATATTCATATACCTTGTTCCCGTGATCACGGTCGCGGCTTCAGCACTTTTCCTTTCAGAGAAGGTGACAGCCCTGTCTGTACTCGGAACGGTATTCACGCTTTCCGGACTTTTCATATCAAACAGGAAATGAGGTTAAAATTCCCCTATTCTTAACACATACACCCTTATGCCAATATGTTTTGAAGGAGAAACATAGTACTCTGTGGTAAGATATCAGAGTAATTGATACTGAAAGAGGTTTGTATGGAAAAAAGGGATTTCAGAATTGCAGAACCTACAAGGGAGAAGATAAAAGTCTTTACAGCTGTATTTCCGTCAGATGAAAGTCTTGACCTCCTGTACAGGGAAGCTTCCATGCTTGCATACAGCTATAACAATGAGCTGAAAAAGGAGGGGAAATCCGGTGGTTTCGTCTCTCCTGGAAAGCTACACGCTTCTGCAGTCCTACATCTTATATATCAGATAGTGCTCTCAGCACGGATCGGAGACGGTCAGTCCGATTTCTTCACAAGACGTATAGCGACAGTCGGAGGAAACGAGGATCTCTCGAATGCGCTCGCCTTCTATTCAAAGACATTCCCGTCCCCTGCCCTTGATGCGTCAAAACCGGGAACCGAGAAAAGGATCACGGAGGACATGAGAGGATTCTTCATCCATCAGGTCCTTCTCCAGAACCCTGCGCTCCTTGCCGCATCAAAACCGTTTGTATCTCCTGATGAGATCATATATCCCGATGGGATAAAGGCTCTCTCAAGCATCCTCTCATCATTTGTGAAGGATGATCTGAGGGACGGACGGCCGAATACTGAGGACATATTCACGATGCTGCAGCTTCCTGCAAGGCTCTATCCGAACTCCCTCGAGGATCAGATAAGATACATACTCAGGGAATGGAGGATGTTCCTTCCATCAGACCTCCTGCTGCTTCTCGAGACCTCTCTGGACTACATCCACGAAGAGGAGAAGGACAGAAGCGGTGTCGGCGGAGGCGGCGGAGAGACGCATGTGATAGACTACTCTCTCTCCGACCTCAATGAGTATGAGGCCTTCTCCGATGACTCCAACTGGATGCCGAGAGTCGTCATGATGGCAAAGAGCACGCTTGTATGGCTCGACCAGCTCTCAAAGAAATACAAGAGATCGATAACACATCTTGATCAGATTCCGGATGAGGAGCTCGACCTGCTGAAAGAAAGAGGCTTCACCGCACTCTGGCTCATAGGCCTCTGGGAAAGATCGGAAGCTTCGAAGAAGATCAAGAACTACTGCGGAAATCCTGAAGCCGAGGCTTCTGCCTACTCCCTCCGCGATTACGATATATCATGGACAATAGGCGGATGGGAGGCGCTGGAGAATCTCCGCGAAAGGTGCAGGAAACGTGGAATAAGGCTTGCATCAGATATGGTTCCGAACCATACGGGAATCGATGGAAACTGGGTGTATCAGCATCCTGATTACTTCATCCAGCAGGACTGGCCTCCGTTCCCGTCCTATACATATAACGGACCGGATCTCTCAGACAACCCGGACTTCGAGATCAAGATCGAGGATCACTACTATGACAGGACTGATGCGGCTGTCACATTCAGGCTGATCGACAAGAGAAACGGAAGATGCAGGTACATCTTCCATGGAAACGATGGAACATCGATGCCCTGGAATGACACAGCACAGATCGATTACCTCAATCCTGAGGCGAGAGAAGCTGTCATACAGAAAATAATCCATGTGGCGAAGAACTTCCCGATCATCCGCTTCGATGCGGCGATGACTCTTGCGAAGAGACATATCCAGAGACTCTGGTACCCCAAACCGGGCAGCGGCGGAGATATCGCAGGAAGAGCGGGACACGCCATGACCGACGAGGAGTTCAACAGGAGAATCCCTCAGGAATTCTGGAGAGAGGTCGTTGACAGGATCGCTCAGGAAGTTCCTGACACACTGCTTCTCGCAGAGGCTTTCTGGATGATGGAAGGCTACTTCGTGAGAACACTCGGAATGCACAGGGTCTACAACTCCGCGTTCATGAACATGCTCAAGAATCAGGAGAACCAGAAGTACAGGCTTGGCATAAAGAACACGCTTGTATATGAGCCTGAGATCCTCAAGCGCTATGTCAACTTCATGAACAACCCAGATGAGGAGACTGCTATCGCGCAGTTCGGAGACGGAGACAAGTACTTTGCTGTCTGTACCCTTCTCGCAACCCTTCCGGGACTGCCTATGGTCGGACATGGTCAGATCGAGGGATTCAGGGAGAAATACGGAATGGAGTACAGGAGGGCCTACTACAATGAGAGCCCGAATGAATGGCTGATCGGCGAGCACTACCGCCGCATCTTCCCTCTTTTCCGCAGAAGATATCTCTTCTCCGGCGTCGAATGCTTCCAGCTCTACGACTGCTATAACCAGGCAGGCGGTGTGGAGGAATCCGTATACGCCTTCGTGAACGGACAGGGCAGTGAGCGCACGCTGATCCTCGTCAACAACCAGTTCGAGATGACCGGGGGAACGATAAACGTATCAGTTCCTAAGCTGAAGAAGACAGGAAACGACAGGACCACCGTCACGACGAAGCTTGCGGAGAATCTCGGCCTGACATTCGGAGGAAGGAGCTTTGCCCTCCTTGACTGCTTCTCCGACGGTCTGACGTACATCATGCCGTCAATCATGATCTACGATGAAGGTTATTCATTCGCTCTCAACGGATACGAGGCGAGAGTCTTCTGGAACATCAGGGAAGTCGAGGATACCGACGGAAGCTATGAACGTATCTGGAAGCAGTATGGCAGACGTGGAATAAGGAACATTTCCAAGGCTGTGGCACTGCTGAGACTTCAGCCTCTCTTCAGATGCATGGATCCTCTCAGAAAGGAAGAGACCATCAGGATAGCAGAGCATCTTGCAGAGGGCATCATAACGAAGGAAGAGGAAAGGGATCTTCTCCTCTCCATCGCGGAATGCTATGCTACCCTGCCTGAAGTCTATCAGTCACTTGATGAGCCTGCGAAGGGGCAGATCGGAGTGAAGCCGGAGGAAATCGAGCCGAAACCGATGATAAAGAACATCAGGACGCTCTGCACTCTCTTCAAAGGCAGAAAGGGAAAGACATATCCTGCATGGGCAGGCACCGACAGATCTGTTCCTCTCATGATAATCTCCGCACTCCTTCTCTATCCGTTCACCAGGAACATGAAGCCGAGAGCAGCAATGGAGGAAGCGGACAGACTGCTTGCGGATGCTTTCCTTGAGGAGGCATTCAATGCCATGGGATACCCGGAGAATGAAAGGCGCATAGTAACACATGCCGCAGCTCTTCTCGTCAGTGCTGGAACGATGTATCAGAAGAACACCGATCCACTGACACAGTTCACATCCATTGCCAATGATGATGGTGTCATGGACCTCACTCAGTGCAACGAGTATCAGGGAGAGATCTGGTACAACAAAGAGGAGATGCAGAGAGCGATACTGGTGACCGCTCTGGCGCTGTCGCTCACTCCGAAAGCCAGGGATTTCGATGCAGATGAGTTCATTAACACCTTGTTGGAAAAAGAAATGAGAAGTGAATACAAACTCAGGACCCTTCTTTCCAGGGAGGACCGGGAAGATTGACGTGTAAAAGGACGTGCTGTATCCTTTTCCTATGAAAACGTGGATTACATACACAGCTGCGATTCTCATGGGGCTGGCTACAGCACTCCTTTTCGGTAATGCCGAATACGCATCCGGAATCCTGTCATCAATATCATCATTCCTGGTCAGTCTCGGAATATTCATAACTATTCCTGTAATACTTCTGACCATTCCTTCCGGCATCGCATCTCTTGGAAAGAACAGAAAAGGAGGAAGATGTGCCGGAGCCATTGTTCTCTGGGCTGTGGCATCTGCGCTGATCCTCTCTCTGACAGCTGCTGTGGTATACAGGTTCAATCCTGTGACATTTCCGGTGACAAGCACGGCAGGAAGCGCTCCGGGAACACTCTCCACCCACGTTTCATACATGCTTTCCGCAGCTTCCTCTTCCCTGTATCCGATGAATGCCTTCTGGTCCATCGCCTCCACAACCTATCTGATCGTTCCTGTAATCATAATCTCATGGATACTCGGACTCTCGATCAGGCCGTCAGCCGATGTGATCAGGCCCGCTTATACTGTCATGAACTCTTTCGCAGAGGTGATGTACAGGATATCAAGGACATACACGGTATATGGATTCTTCCTCGCATACATAGCATCAGCAAGCATGTTCGTTGACATCTATCAGGAGAAGACTCTGTTCGCGGCTCCTGAGTATGCTGTCCTGATCACGGTCACTCTTGCTGTATCTGTGCTGGTGTCGCTTCCTCTGCTTTTCGGTATCTTCACGAAATTCAAGAAGAATCCGTACAGAGTTCTCTACCGCTCTCTGGCATCGATCCTCACAGCTTTCGCTTCCGGAAACATAATTCCGACTGTCCCGATGAATGAAAGTATCGCAAGACAGAACAACGGAGTACAGAAGAGGGTCGCATCAACGACTGTTCCATTTCTTGCCGTAATCGGAAGAGGTGGTGTTGCCGCCATCTCGGTGGTGACCATGCTTCCTCTCTTTCAGGCAACCGCAGGTAGCGTACCGGAAACATCTGTAATTGCGATAGCTGCAGGAACCGCGGCCCTTGTATCTTTCCTGGCCTCCGTCTCTGCTGGAACCGAGATAGCTCTCGTCACAGTGCTTTCCCTCAATATGCTGGGAATAAATCTGTATGGTGCGGAGAATGCCGTGATAGCACTTCTGCCTCTTCTCGGCGGATGCGCCGCTGCGATCGATGCATACTCAGCTGCACTGGGCTCATCTGTAGCAGCAGTCTTCATTGATACAGACACGGAAATCCCGTACAGCGACATAATCTGAGCAGGCGCTGAATGGACAGAAGAAAGAAAGCAAGAAGGAACAAGAAGGGATCTGTCGCGCTGATACTTCAGACTATCATATCGATAGCCTATGCGGCGATGCTCCTGCATATGACGATACTGCTTGTACGACAGAGGGATTCCGGCTGGTTCAACACCATCGCCATATACTTCCCGCAGCTTGTCATCATCATCTCATCGATGGCCCTGCAGTTCATACTCAGGATAAGGCACAGGGCACACACTCAGGACGGAAGCCTGCTTCCTGTCCTGTTCACGTTCATCGCCCTAGAATCCTCGATGATCATTCCGATCTATTCTCAGGTGACCGGACAGACACTGCTTCCGCCAAACGGAGTGATATATCTTTCCCGCTTCGCTTTCCTTTCATCCGCTATACTCTTCACATTCTCGGCTGTGCAGTTCTATGGAACAAACCTTTCAAGGATGACTCTCTATCTCTCCACTGCGATAGGAGCCTCATTCTTCGTGTCCCTTGCCCTGCCGATAAACAACGCGGATCCCCTGCAGATATTCTCATCATCCTATGATGCGATCTTCCTGACGATGCTCATGCTAGTATGCATCGCAGCCGGCCTGACATATGTGGCAGCTGTCGTGAAGGACAGAGCCACACACAGCGTGACGAGATCGGCAGCTTTCATACTGCTCATCATCGGCAACCTGATCTCAATGGGTACCGATATCATCACAGGAGTCATTTCCGCAGTCATCTACGTCGCAGGAATAACCCTTCTGAGCATCTCGGCGAAGAACACCTTCTGATCAGCCCAGAAGCTGACTGGCTGAATCCCTGTCAAGAAAGAGATTCCAGTCCGGATGCGTCTTCAGAAGAGTCGCGGGAACCATCGGATCCACCTTATTCTGAATCGTTCTGCGTACAGCCTCCGCCTTGACGCTGTACGGAACCGCAGAGACTATCATCCTTGCAGAGAGAATTGCTCTGGGACACATCGTGACCGCTTTTGGTGGAACGTCATCCACAGTCCTGAACCAGCCTTCCCCAACCTGCTGCTCCCTGCATCTCCTGTCCAGTGTCACAATGCGGAAGACATCATCCGTATCGAAATCCGCAGGAGGATCATTGAATGCGATATGACCATTCTCCCCTATTCCGATCACTCCCACATCAACGGGGGCTTTACGGAACTCTGTGGAAAGCTTCTCCACATCATCCTCTGATACGAAATGAACAATTCCGGGATGAACGATGGAGACGAATCTCTCATTCAGATAGCGGCGGAAAGAGGCCGGATGATCAGGAGATATTCCTGCATACTCATCAAGGTGGAACATCTCCACTCTGTCCCATGGGAGATCCATCTTTGTGAGGGCAGAGAGGGTATCGAACTGGCTCTTTCCCGTAGAAAGCACGATTCTTGCCGTGCCTCTTTCTCTGACTGCCGCTGAAATCCCCTCGCCGATCTTCCCGGCTGCAAGTCTTCCCAGCTCCACAGCTGAGTCTGCTACTGTTATTCTCAACATATCGTCTAACAGAATGAGGCTCCCTTGCGGAAGCCCCATCCATTCTCCTCGTCAGTTCAGATTGATTATGCTCTTGTCATAATCTGCAGGAGGCACAAAGCCCATCAGCTCCATGCAGGTTGCCGGTATTGATGAAATTCCAAGTCCTTCATTGAGAGTCTTTGAATACTCACCTTTGTACTCCGGATCGTAGATGATGCATGGGACAGGATTGAGTGAATGTGATGTCTTTGCCTTAGGCTCTCCATCATCATAGCACTTCACATCACCGTTCTTGGCATGCTCATACATGTCATCGGCATTTCCATGATCTGCTGTGATGACCATGACACCGCCTGCCTTATCGATGGCCTCCTTGAGTCTGCCGATCTGGAGGTCCATACCTTCCATCGAGCATACCACAGCCTCGAAGACTCCTGTGTGTCCGACCATATCACCATTAGGATAGTTGAGCTTGATGAAATCCCACTTGCCGCTCTCTATCTCCGCAATGACCCTGTCCGTGATCTCAGCACACTTCATCCATGGTCTTTCCTCGAAGGGAACCTTGTCAGAAGGAATCTCGACATACTCCTCAAGGCTGGAATCAAACATACCGGATCTGTTTCCATTGAAGAAATATGTGACATGACCGAACTTCTGGGTCTCTGAGATGGAGAACTGTCTGACGCCTGATGCGCAGAGGTACTCTGCCATTACCCTATCGATCGCAGGAGGAGATACCAGATACTGATAAGGAATATGAAGATCTCCGTCATACTCCATCATTCCTGCATACTCCACCTTGGGGTATCTCTTTCTGTCAAATTCCTTGAAGTCTGCCTCATCAAATGCGCGTGAAAGCTCTATCGCCCTATCTCCACGGAAATTGAAGAGGATGACGGAATCACCATCATTGATCGTTCCGACCGGCTTTCCGTTCTCTGCGATGACAAAAGGAGGAAGATCCTGATCAATCGCTCCTGTCTCATTCCTGAGAGTCTCGATGGCCTCATGTGCTGATTCGAACTGTCTGCCCTCTCCGAGAACATGAGTCTCCCAGCCCTTTCTGACCATGTCCCAGTCCGCATTGTAGCGGTCCATGGTTATGACCATTCTTCCTCCACCGGAAGCGATCCTCGCATCGAATGTGCCATCTGCGGAAAGCTCTGCAAGATATGCTGCGAAAGGATCGAAGTAATCGAGGGCAGAAACCTCTCCGACATCACGTCCGTCGAGAAGAGCGTGGACCCTGACCTTCTTCACACCTTCCTTCTTCGCCTCAGCGACCATCGCCTTGAGATGATCGATGTGTGAATGAACGTTTCCATCTGAGAGAAGGCCGATGAAATGGAGTGTGGAGTCATTCTTCTTCACATTCTCCACAAGCTTCTGCCATGTAGCACCCTTGAACATATCACCGGAAGAGATGGCATTGGAGACAAGCTTGGCTCCCTGTGCGAACACGCGCCCTGCGCCCATCGCATTGTGACCGACCTCACTGTTGCCCATGTCAGCATCTGAAGGAAGTCCTACAGCAAGTCCATGAGCCTTGAGTTTTGTCCATGGGGATACGCTGAAAAGCTTATCCAGGTTCTTCGTCATTGCAGCCGCAACCGCATCTCCTTCCTTGTATTTACCGAAGCCTACACCATCCATGATGACGAGCACCACAGGCCCGCGACGGTTGATCTTCTCATTTCTTTTAAGGGAATCTACCATAAATATTTCCTCCGTCTATGATAATACTGAATTACGTTCTATCGGGGAAGCATATAGCTTCAGCCACTCTGCAGAATAACTGTCAAGATAGGGAGAGAGCATATAGAAGATCTTGCGGTGATAGCTGTTGATCCTCTCTATCTCATCATCGGTCAGAAGGTCCGTGTCTATGAGCCTTTTATCATATGGCACATATGTCAGGTTCTCAAATGAATAGAACTCTCCGAACTCATTGCTGCATTCCTTCCTGACATATATGAGGTTCTCGATCCTGATGCCATACCTTCCTTCCTTATAGAGCCCCGGTTCATCGGAAACCACCATTCCCGGAAGAAGCGGAACATCTGTAAGAGCCGGGGAGATTCTCTGAGGCCCTTCATGAACCATCAGGCAGCACCCGACTCCATGGCCGGTTCCGTGGAAGAATGTCTCAGCCTCCTGCCACAGGAACTGTTTCGCTATGGCATCAAGCTGTACTCCTCTTGTTCCTTTCGGGAATATCTGGGAAAGAAGCGCGAGATGTCCTTTAAGCACAAGTGTATAGTCCCTCTTCTCCTCCGCATCCGGTTCCATGCCGAAAAAGAGAGTCCTTGTCACATCTGTCGTTCCGGTACTGAACTGCGATCCTGTATCCAGAACGAGAAGGCCATGTCCCATGACACGTCCTGGTCTGTCATCCGGAGTTCTGTAGTGTACGACCGCACCGTTTTCCCCGAATGCCGATATAGGAGAGAACGATGGTCCAATATACCCTTCCATGCGTTTTCTCTCACGCTCAAGCATGTCTGAGATCATCTTCTCGTCATATATTCCGTTGACCGTATCAAGCTTGGAGAGGAATGTGACGTATGCCGCTCCGTCAAGAAGATGTGCCTTGCGCATTCCGTCAAGCTCCTGCTTGTTCTTCTGAGCCTTGAGATATGTTGAGATATCAATGCCGGCGATGTTCTTCCTGTTTCCTGCCGTATCAATGAAGAGAGCCGCTGTCTTTTCCGGAGAATAATAACCGGTGCCTCTTATAAGTGAAGGAAGGACTGCCGCGACATCATTGTACTCCTCAAACTGGAAATCCTTTGACAGAACCTCAGCAATCTCATCTGAAAGACGGCCCGGGGCTATGAATAGCACGGCTTTTGACAGCGATATGAAGAGAAATGAGTAGAAGAGCGGGTTATATGGTATATCCCCGGCCCTCAGATTGGTTATCCAGGCGATATCGTCGAGAGAGGAGATGAATGTCCAGCGCGCACCTTTCTCACGGAGGATGTCCCTGATCCGTCTGAGTTTGTCATGTGAGCTTTCACCTGCTCTTGCTGTATCGATGAGTCTTACAGGAGAGGAAGAAGGAACATCAGGTCTGTCCTTCCAGAGACGGTCAATAAGATCTCCGGCATCTGTAAGGAAGGCACCTTTCTTCTCAAGTACCGATGAAAGTCTTCTGTATGAGCTGACCGGGAACGTCGCACTGTCGATGCCGACCCTCATACCTTTCTCAGCAATGCTCTCAAGAAAGCCGGAGAGTGTCGGAACGCCTTCCATTCCCTCCTTCATAAGTTCGAAACCGGTTCCCTCAAGCTCCTTCTCCGCCTGTATGAAATAGCGGCTGTCCGTCCAGAGCAGGGCCCTGTCCTGGGAGATCATGACAGTTCCGGCAGAACCGGTGAATCCGGAAATGAACTCACGAGTCCTCCACCGTAAGGCAGGATACTCGCTTCCGTGAGGATCATCCCCTGTTATGATGTACCAGTCAATGTCTCTTTCTCTGAGGATGTCTCTCAGATTTTCCAGCCTTTCCGTTATCATAATGCCTCCTTGCCATCAGAACAGAGAGAAGTACAGCTCCGGCAGCTATCATAAGCAGACAGAAAACCTGTCCTTCAGAAATATTCAAAAATGATTCGAAAAGCGCGATGCTTCCATTTCCCTTCTTTCCGAGAGATATCACATAACCGATGGAAGCATCAGGCTGTCTGCAGTATTCAATGAAGAAACGGAATATGCCATACCCCATGAGATAGAAGGAGAAGACAGTTCCATGAGGCAGTCCACGCCTGTTCTTCATGGGTCTGATCACCAGCCAGAGAATCAGGAAAAGTACTATGCCTTCAAACAGAGCCTCATAAAGCTGTGATGGATGTCTCGGCAGATTGACAAGCTGTCCCAGCTCATACTCCATGCCGACCTCATCCGCGACTTTCCTCACCCACGGTTCGTATGTAGAGAACCTCTCTGCGAGCGGAAATACCATTCCCCATGGCTTTGTCGTGACTCTTCCGAAAAGCTCACCGTTTATGAAATTTCCCAGGCGTCCGAAAGTGTATCCGAGAGGAATCGCAGCCGTGGCCAGATCGGTCATCTGCAGAAGGCTTCTGTGATGACGTCTGGAGAACAGCCATCCGCCGAGAACACATCCGACAACTCCCCCATGATAGCTCATTCCGGGAAGTCCCACGAACTGACCGTCCCTGAAAGGCCAGAAGATCATCCAGGGGTGGGTTATATAGTACAGACCATCGCTGTAGAAGAGTACGGAGAAGATACGGGCGAAGATCAGAAGCCCGAGACAGCAGGAGAAGAAAAGCGACTGCGTCTCATCGGCATCCATCTCTATCACTCCATCATGTCTGCACTGATAGCGGACCAGAAGATATGAGACGAAGAATGCCACAAGATACATCAGGGCGTACCATCGCACAGGTAGTCCGTTTATGACATAAGGATCTATCCAGTCTGGATATGTCAGATAAAGAGACAGCATATGGAGAGTCTACTATGATTATCAATTATTGAATACACTGGCATTATGGAGATATCCTCTGTCTTATGAGAAGAATCATGATCATGGTACTGCTGTTCCTGATTACAGCGCTTCCGCTCATCTCAGGAGGAAGGTCGGAGACAATGACTCCGGTGCTGACAGCATCCATGCCTGAATATGATGCGGAGATCGTCAAATCGAGATCCGTGACGATATCATCAATACTTTACTCTCTGGGTAATCTCTATTCATACCTCGACAGGAACTTTCTATATGACATCGATGACAGCAGGATGGAGGAGGAGCTCATATCTGCGATGATCGGCTCTCTCGGAGATCCGTACTCCTACTATATCCCCGCAGACGATGCGGAAGCATATGAGGAGACTTCCGACGGCAGCTACATAGGCATAGGCACCTATCTGACAAAGATGAATCCTGTCTTCGGAGACATGTCCGATCCGTCCACCTGGATGATAATAATATCCTCTGTCTTTCCCGGAGCCCCTGCAGAACGTGCCGGTCTCAGAAGCCGTGACATGATAAGCGCGATAGACGGAGAGAGCGTCGCACCGCTTACAGCTACGGAAGCCTCTGACAGGCTGAAAGGAACACCGGGAAAGGATCTCGTGCTAACAGTACACAGAGGTGATGCCGTATTCGACATAACACTGAGACCGGAGAAAGTCACAACTCCGTCCACTGCATCTATGATGCTGGACGATGAGACAGGATACCTGGCCATATACACATTCTCGATGACCACAGCTGAATCTGCGGAGAATGAAATTGAGAAACTCCTTGCTGCCGGTGCTGACAGGTTCATTCTGGATCTGAGGAACAACGGAGGAGGGACTGTTGAGACAGCTCTTGAGGTTGCTGATATGTTCCTCTCGGAAGGAAGACTTCTCGAGACCCGTTTCAAAGATGGCTCCGGAAGACCTGCGATGATCAGAAATGCGGACAGCAGCACTCTGATTCCTGAGGACTATCCCCTGATCATCCTCGTCAACGGAGGTACCGCATCCTCCGGAGAGATACTCACAGGAGCGCTGAAGGATAACGGCAGAGCTGAAGTCATCGGCAGTCAGACATTCGGGAAAGGGATATCACAGGAAGTGAGACCGTTCGCTGATGGTTTCATCCAGATAACCACCGGACACTTCTACACTCCTTCCGGTAATGACATCCACCATGTCGGAATCACTCCGGACATAGTCATAGAGGAAGAGGAGTACAGTGAGGAAGAGCTCGAGGCCTTCTCCTCATTCATGTCCGATCCCTCCATAACGGAATTCGCTGATGATCATGAATACAGCATCGAGAACATAAAGCTCTTTGCTGAAGAGCATGCTGAATCAGGAGTTCCTGAGGATCTGCTGATGCTTCTCATCAGAAATGAGATGCTCTCGAGAATGGATTATGAAAGCCGTCCGGCTGCGGACCCAGCATTCGACGAGGTTCTGGCAAGAGCAATGGAGGAGCTTTCAGAATGAGGCTGTTTCTTCTCTCCCATGATACGGAGAATGGCGTATACCATCTCTCGAGTAAGGAAAGACGTTACCTCTTCTCCGTTCTGAGGATGAACGTCAATGATGTATTCACGGCAACTGACAAGGACGGAAACTACTACAAGGCCTTCCTGTTCTCCGATGATGCCATGACCGTGGAAAGGACTGAGGATCCGGATGCGACGCTCAATGACGGGCTCTCATCATTCCGCGGGCCGTTCTTTCCTGTAACAATGTTCATCTCCCTACTGAAAGGAAAGAAGAATGAGACTGAGATCAGGATGCTGACGGAGATGGGTGTCGCAAGGATCGTGCTCATGGAGACGGAGTTCACTGAGGGAAAGTGGAATGAGCATATGGCTGAGAGGACTGATGCCATCATCAGGGAAGCTGTCCAGCAGTCAGGAAGCAGGAAGCCGGTGCTTTCCGGTCCTGTCAGTTTCAGTCAGGCTCTCTCAATGGCGGAAGGAACCGTACTCATACTTCATCAGAGCGCAAGAGGAAAGACAGAATCCCTCCCTGAGGCCCTGAGATCTGCACAGGATCATGTATCATGCTTCATCGGTCCTGAAGGCGGTTTCTCCGATGAGGAATGCTCGGAAGCGGAGAACCAAGGCGCCATTCCCGTCCTCCTAAAGACCAATATTCTGAGAGCAGAAACAGCTGCTGTATATACTGCATCAGCATTACAGACAATTTTACATGATCGTGTATAATTTTCTTGCTGGTTGATATTTTCTGTCCTATACTTAGATAGTCCTTTTTATATTTTAGCTTTGTGGGGAGAAATAAATGTTTTACTTGCACTGTCTGTCACGTTCAGATGCTGAACGTATAAAGTCTCTTGCGGAAAATCAGAAGATAACAGCATGCCCTACCCTCGAACGTCTCAAAACAGCCTCGCCTTCCAAAAATGACATTATCTTCTCCGATCTCTCATACGACCATCCATATGGAATACAGAAGAAGCTGAACAGATCCCTCTGTTTCGTGATGTTCTATGACAGGTCAGTATTCAGGAACATTCCCCCACACCTCATATTCTGCAATGCTGTATTCATTCCGGAAGGATCCGATACGGAAGAGATTGAAAAAGCCATAAAGGAAGCTGAAAAGGTCTCATCAGGGATAGACACCCTCCGCAGTGTCCTTGTCGGCAGTTCATCCGTAATGGAAAAGACAAGAACGAAGATAGAGAAAGCCATATCCTCTGGATGCATGATGGTCCATCTCTCAGGAGACACTGGTACGGGAAAGAACATCGCGGCAGGAGAGATACACAGAAGAAGCGGAAGCAAGACAGGATATATCTACGAATCATGCGGAATGCTCTCGTCAGAGCTTGCTGAAAGCGCGTTCTTCGGACACTCAAAGGGAGCTTTCTCCGGTGCGACTGAGGAACGCGAAGGACTTCTTGCGGAGGCAGATGGAACGACTTTCTTCCTGGATGAGATAGAGGATATGAGTCTTGGCATGCAGTCGAAGCTGCTTCATGTACTTGAGACAGGAGAGTACAGACAGCTCGGACGTGACAAGATGAAGAAAACGAACTTCCGTCTCATAACAGCTTCGAACGTGGATCTGAGAGAACTTATCGAGAAGAAGCTTCTCAGGAAGGACTTCTTCTACAGGCTCTCCTCATTCAGTATAAGAATGCCAAGTCTTTCAGAGCACATGGAGGACATACCCGAGATAATCTCACATTACGAGGCAGTGCTCGGTATCCATCCGGACAAGAGGATCACTGACTATCTTCCGTTCATGGATCATAACTATCCGGGCAATGTCAGAGAACTCCAGACCATGGTGAAACTCCATCATCTGAATCTGGATGAAGAGGGGTTCAGGACACTAGAACGATAATCATACACTCTGCATCATTAACTTTGTAATTCATGCAGAGAATAGTATTTAGGGCTGTGTCCAGAAGATTGGAAACCTTGTGGAAAACCTGTGGAAAACCCTGTGCGAATCCAGTTTTCCACAACCCTTTGAATAACATAGAATTAATCAAGATTTTATATAAAAAGACTCGTTAAACAATACTTTGTATTTTATCTAATTCTTTTAATTACAATAATTTGTCATAAATTGAAATTCTGAATGAAAAACCAGGCTGAAACAGGTTTTCCACCGCTTCAAGGCACTTTTCCACAACATTTTCACATAGCTGTGGAAAACTTGTGGAAAAACCATATATAGTGTTGCTTTTAAAATCAGAACCTCCGGGAACATACAGTATCTCCGGAGGCTTTCTCATGACATCACTGAATTTCCCTGATGCTGTTCTTCCTGAGTATGAAGAATGACAGCAGTGCAGAGAGAAGAGAGGCTGCAGGCAGGTTGAGCCAGAGCCCGTCAAGCCCGAGCGGCATCAGGACGGGAATCATCAGGAGAGGGAACACAAGAGCAACGGAAACGGATATGACTGAGGCATAACGTGCGTATCCGATTGCGGACATGAAGCTCTGGGTCGCAAACGAGAACCATCTCGTGATGTAGGTGAATGCGAAAAGGCGCATTGCGGAAACTCCGAGACTGAGTATTCCTGTCTCCGCCTCATCTATGAAAAGTCTCACGCACACCTCCGGGAAGAAGAACAGGAGCATTGCAGACAGCACCGATATAACTGCACCAGCTCCATAGCAGTACTTCTCTATCGCGATCACCCTGTCGTGCTTTCTCGCACCGTAGTTATATCCCACAGCAGGCTGCAGGGAGTCACAGGT
>CALXON010000095.1 GCA_944389985.1 uncultured Spirochaetaceae bacterium
GCCATGCCGGATATAGAGATCCAGGACAAGTCCCTGCTTTTCTGGCGTAATCTGACGAACTGGCTCGGAGGAATGGGTGTTGTCGTTCTCTTCATAGCGGTCCTTCCGATCTTCGGAGTCAAGGGAACATCGCTCGTGGGTGCTGAGTCCGTGGGCCCGACAAAGTCAAAGCTCACTCCGACTATCCAGCGTACGGCGATGTCGTTGTGGGGCATATACATAGGGATCTCGATGATACAGGTGGTGCTGCTTCTCTTCGGAGGTCTTGATCTCTTCAATGCGTTCACCGTCATGTTCGGTACGATGGGAGCTGCGGGCTTTGCTCCTCTGAACGCATCGATCGGAGGGTATGGAAGCGCATATGTCGAGTGGGTCTGCATCATCTTCATGTTCCTTGCCGGAGCGAACTTCTCACTGTACTTCTTCGTGATCAAGGGAGAATTCAGGAAGGTCGTGAAGGATGGAGAGCTGCAGCTCTACACAGGAATAGTGATGCTTTTCTCGCTCTTTGCCGCTATCCAGCTCTTCACCAGAGGAATATATGCGACATTCTCCGAGTCATTGAGACAGGCTGCATTCCATATCGTTTCCTTCATCACGACGACGGGCTTCACTTCCTCTGACTACACGGTATGGCCCATGTTCTCACAGATCCTGATACTGCTGACATGTTTTGTCGGCGGCTGTGCGGGCAGTGCAGGCGGCGGTATCAAGGTCATAAGAGTCGGAACGCTCTTCAAGCTCGGACGCAATGAGATGATCAAGCGTGTGCATCCCAATGCGGTCTGTACGGTCAATCTCGGAAACATAAAGGTCGAGCCTTCAACAGCTCATTCCATCGCAGGATTCGTGGGAGTCTACCTTCTGACGATGCTCATCGGAACGGCCGTGATAGCGCTGACGGATCAGGATTTCCTGACATGTTTCACTTCTGTTATACTGTGTCTTGGAAATATCGGTATAGGACTGGGTGGAATAGGGGTGTCATCGACATTTGACATCTTCCCCGACTGGGCTCTCTGGGTCTTTTCATTCCTGATGCTTGTCGGGCGTCTTGAACTCTTCACGGTCTACTCGATATTCACAAGATCATTCTGGAAAAGGTAAAGGAGGCAGTTATGGACTGCGTTTACACAATGGACGGATTGAGGGTCGTGGATCTCTCGAAGATCATCGATCCAGTCACAGAGACAAGGAGATGTACTCTCCACCGCTTCAACACAGGTGGTCCTATCCCTGATTTCCATACGAACATGGATCTCATGAGCCATCTCGGAACTCATGCTGAGTGCCCGTATCATCACAGCGATGACTGGCCGAGCGTGGCGGAGGTTCCTCTGACAGCTTTCATGGGAAGGGCGATCTACGTCTCGATCGATGATGCGGAGCCCAATTCATACATCACACCGGAACTTCTGGACAAGTACTGCCTTCCTCTGATGAAGGACGGAACGATCGTCATTCTGGACAGCCCTTACAAGCTTCCTCCGTTCACTCCTAAGACAAACACTGAGGAGGACAAGAGACTTTTCGTCAATGGCGATACCGCCGTATGGTTCAGGGATCACAAGGCGAAGGCTATCGGATTCGGTGACGGAGTATCCATCGAGAACTGCAATGACGATGTGAAGCCTTTCCACGATGTGCTTCTTGCCGAGAACATTCCGTTCATCGAGGTACTGAAGAACCTTGAGAAGCTTGAGAAGAAGGTCTTCTTCATGTCCTATTCACCGCTTCCGATCATCGGTCTTGATTCCAGTCCTGTCCGCGCTTATGCGATCGAAGGTCTCAGAGAGTTCTCCGAGTGATTTAACTTGGCTGATGTGCTGCCGTGCGCTGGTTTTTCCGGCTGCACGGCATTTTGGTATTAAGTACACAGAATCATCATTTTGTTTACCGCAAAACGGATAAAAAGCATATACTCTGTTTAATATTTCATTTGAAATCGTTACATATTGTAGGATATGCATAAATTTTCTCTTTATTTTTGAACGATTGCACACCATAATAATCTAGTCAGACTCTGTCTGACGCATGGAGGAATAACATGAAAAAGATACTTGTGGCTCTCTGCCTGGTATGCGCTATCGCTATTCCGGTATTCGCAAGCGGAAGCAGCGAGAAGAGTGGAACTGTAACACTTACACTTTCAGAAGTTCACGCTGAAGGATATCCTACAACTCTTGCTGATTATGAGTTTGCCCGCCTTGTCGAGGAAGCTACTGAGGGAAGAATCAAGATCGAGGTCTTCTCCGGTGGTACTCTCTATGGTGAGGAGACAGGTTCCATCGAGGCTCTCCAGATCGGTGACATCGCATTTGCCCGTGTTTCCGCATCTCCTGTTGCTTCCTATGTTCCTGCTCTCAACATCATCCAGCTTCCTTACCTCTACAGGGACGGAGAGCATATGTGGCAGGTTCTCAACGGACCTATCGGACAGGACATGCTTGCTCAGATTCAGGAGTCCGGTTCCGGTCTCGTCGGCCTTGCATACTATGATGCAGGTTCCAGAAACTTCTATACAAAGACACCTGTAAAGTCTGTTGAGGACATGAAGGGCCTCAAGATCAGACTCCAGAACAACGCGATGATGGTTGAGATGGTTCAGCTGCTCGGCGGTAACGGCGTTACAGGTATCGGACCTAACGACGTCTACTCAGCTATCCAGCAGGGTGTTATCGACGGCGCAGAGAACAACTGGCCTACATACGAGTCAATGGGTGACTATCAGGTAGCTCCTTACTTCGTTCTTGACGGACACACAAGAGTTCCTGAGGTTCTCCTCGCTTCTGAGGAAGTTCTCAACTCCCTTGATCCTGCAGACGTAGAGATCATCAAGGAGTGCGCAAAGCAGACTCAGGCTTATGAGATCGAGCAGTGGGCTCTCCGCGAGCAGTCTTCTCAGGAGAAGGTTGTTTCTGAGGGTGTAACTGTAACAGAGCTCACACCGGAGCAGATTTCCGAGTTCCAGGCTCTCATGGGACCACTCTATGAGAAGTATGGTGCTGGCTACGAGGATCTTATTCAGGAGATCATCAATACTGGTCTTTAAGTGACTTTGGGTCACTGAATCACCCGGAGGGGAGCGTCTGCTCCCCTTACTGGTTTATATTAGGGAGGGTCGGATGACTTCTGGTTTTTACGGATGGGCAAAAAAGAACAAGCTCGTCATCGACAGAAAAGATTATCCGAACGGTGTACCATTCAAGGCTTATATAATCCTTGTTAATCACTGGTGTCATAGGATAATCCTCACTATCGCACAGCTCGCTCTGGTTATCATGCTCTGCACGGTATTCATGAACGTTGTGCTTCGTTTCTGTTTCAATTCAGGTATTGCATGGGCTGAAGAGGTTCCCAGGCTTCTTGTCATGCTCTTCACGTTCCTTGCATGTGCAATCGGTGTTAGAGACCATATGCACATTTCTGTAGACATTCTCTACAACAGATTCCCGAAAGGCGGGAAGATGCGGAAGTTCATGAACTTCCTTGCTGATTTCGCGACATTGATCTGCGGCATACTCATTTTCTGGTATGGCCTGCAGTTTATATTAAGGCTCCGTCCGGGCATCCTGCCTATGACAGGCTGGCCGACATGGCTTCAGTATATTCCTGCTCCGCTGGGAGGATTCCTGATGACCTTCGACTCGCTGCTGTTCCTGTTCCATATCCTTGATCCCGATGATCTTCTCTACAGTGAGAAGGAAGTGGATTATCAGGAGCTGGTTAAGCAGCAGGCTTCAGAGCTCAATGCTCAGAAAGGAGGAAACAACTGATGAATACCATTGCAGCAATTGTTCTCATCGGAGGATTCTTCCTTCTGATGGCATTCAAGATTCCTGTAACGTTCTCAATGCTCATCGCGACATTCGCTTCTATTCTGTTCGTCCCGGGCACGAACCCGACAACGATGATCAGAATGATGCTTGACGGTGTCAACAACTTCACGATGCTCGCGATCCCGTTCTTCATCGTAATGGGTGAGATCATGGCGGCAGGAGAGATATCTGATAAGATCGTTGACCTTGCAAACCTTGCTGTAGGACGTTTCCGCGGCGGTCTCGCATACGTCAACTGTCTCGACTCAATGTTCTTCGGCGGTATCTCAGGTTCAGCTGTTGCAGACGTTTCCTCTCTCGGATCCGTCGTTATCCCGATGATGGTCAAGCAGGGTTATGACAGAGAGTTCACAGTCGGTCTCACTGTCACGACAGCATGTCAGGGAGTTCTCATCCCGCCATCACACAACATGGTCATCTACGCTCTCGCAGCAGGTGGCGGTGTCTCGATCGGACAGCTCTTCTATGCAGGTTTCGCGCCTGGAATCGGACTTGGAATCCTCTTCATGATCGTCTGTTTCTTCATGGGCAGAAAGTACAACTTCCCCAAGGGCGAGAAGATGTTCAAGGACGAAAAAGTCAGATGGATCGGAAAGGACGAGAACGGCAAGTTCAAGGTCGGTCCGTGTATGCTCATCGTCGGCAAGGCTATCCTTCCGATGTTCACACTCATCATCATCCTCGTCGGAACAGGTGCAGGTGTGTTCACAGCTACAGAGAGCTCCGCGGTCGCATGTTTCTATACTTTCATCCTGACATACTTCATCTTCCGCACTGACAAGCTCAGGAACTTCGGCAACGTCCTCAAGAACTCACTGAAGACACTTGCTGTCGTTCTCACACTTATCGGAACGGCAAAGGCATTCGCCTACATGATGACACGTCTCAGAATACCTGATGCGATCACGAACGGACTTATCGGATTCAGCGACAACCCGTATGTCCTTCTCATCATCATCAACCTGCTTCTGCTCGTTCTCGGATGCTTCATGGATATGGCTCCGCTCATCATGATCATGACGCCTATCCTGCTTCCTGTCGTGCAGCAGTTCGGTATGAGCACGGTCCACTTCGGTATCGTCCTCATCTTCAACCT
>CALXON010000096.1 GCA_944389985.1 uncultured Spirochaetaceae bacterium
CTGGTGATGATACAGGAGAGATTGTCAAATTTGGCGGAAGCACAACTCAGCACCTTACAGATGTCACAATAGAATTCTTTGCAAACTATGAAGATGGACGCATGATGGAAAATAAGACTGTCAGAAATCTGACGGATACCTCATTTGTAATCTGAATCATGCGTCCTGCCGGCTCCTTCTGGGGCCGGTTACCCTTTTATTGCATCCGGAAACTGGAGTTGGTAGAAGATCTGCTCAAGCTCCAGAGCTATGTTGATGTTGTGGATCACGCAGGGATTCTCTCCTTCCGCCACAGGACGGGGCTTGAGAGTGATCGGTGAGAAGTTGAGTATCCCTCTGATGCCGGCCTCCATGAGCTTCTCCGCGGTATCTGCAGCGGATGCTTCCGGAACGGTTATTATGGCAACGCGCACGTCTAGGGCCTCTATCACCTCCTCGATTCTGGAAAGTGGATAGACCGGAACGGGGTGTGATGCGTCGGAGTATACGATCGGGTCCGTGTCGAATCCCGCCACGACCCTTATGCCGTCAGGCTCGAATCCGGAGTAGTGCATCAATGCCTTTCCGATCCTGCCGCAGCCGACGACTATAACATTCTGCGGCTCTCCTTTTCCAAGCAGTGCGCTGAGCTTGTCAATGAGCTCGGTTATCTCATAACCGCCTCTTTTCTGTCCATGTATGGCCAGAATGGAGAAATCCTTCCTCACGACTGCGGCCGACACACCGGCTGCATCAGAAAGGTTGTGTGCAAACACTTTCTCTAATCCGATGGCTCTGAGTCTATTAAGAGCTCTGTAGTACCTGGTTATCCTGATGAGCATATCACTGTTCATGATCATTCTCCGATAAAATGTGATTGATGTAACATTAACTGTGAAATCATAGTTATTAATTTTGACGATATCAAGGCTTTATGCATCATTTGTCAAAAAAGATTGTGATTTTATTGCAAACCGTAACTCAATTCAGTAAAATCTTAGCGAATGACAAAGGAGGGTTTATGGCTCAGAGCATATTTTCAGATGAGCTGAATGCATATCTGGCTGAGTGGAAAGATAAGCCAGGCAACCTCATCATGATTCTCCACCGTGTCCAGGAAGAGTTCGGATACGTTTCGAGGGAAGCTGCGGATGAGGTATCGAGACAGCTTGGAATTCCACTTGCCACTATCTGGGGCGTTCTTACTTTCTATCACTTCTTCAAGCTCAACAAACCGGGCAAATACAACATTCAGGTCTGCCTCGGAACAGCATGCTATCTCAAAGGTGGCGACATCATCATAGATGAGCTTGGAAAGGAGCTTGGACTCACTGTCGGAGGTCTTACCGAGGATGGCAAGTTCTCCCTTGAGGCTGTGCGCTGTGTAGGCTGTTGCGGACTGGCTCCGGTAATGACCATTTCCGGAGAGGTGTTCGGCAAGGTCACCAAGAATCAGATAGCGGGCATACTCGATAAATTCGCCTGATGCATAGTGTGGCAGATCTCATTCTGGAAGCTGTGGAGAACAGCACTGAGGCAGGGGCAGAGACGATAAAGGCCTTGGCTGAAGAGAAAGATGGGGTCTGGAGGGTAGAGATCCTTGATGACGGGAAATGGACACTTGAGGAAGATCCCTTTTCCGTGGGAGCGACGACCAAGGGCAGAGGGCACGGACGCGGACTTTGCATCATAAAGGAAAGAACCGGCGGACGCTGCAGCTTAACACGAGGAGAAGGATATACCAGGCTTTGTTTTGAAGCGGATGATGACGGAAGCATGGATGACAGTTTCCATGCACTCCTGCCGGTCCTGCTGAGAAAGGAGAATGTCTGGATCAGAATAGGATCATCTGGGCTGGATGTCTCATTCACATCGGATGATCTGAGGAGGGAAGGTGCGTTTCCCTCTGACGCCCGTGGGATAAGGGCTTTCAGGGCTTATCTTGAAGGGCTTGGATTGTAAAGAAGGAGAGATTTATGGCTAAGCTTTCGCTTTCTGATCTTCATGCCATAAGGGAACGTGAGGAGAAGAATCTGAAGAAGCGCGACATCCATGGACGCACTGTCCATGTCGTGGTCGCGATGGGCACATCCGGAATCGAGAAGGGTGCCAAGCTGGTCCTCAACACCATTGCCGATGAGGTTGAGAAGAGAGGACTTGATAACGTCATCATCACACAGACAGGTGCGGCTGAAGGTCGTCCTGAGCCTGTTGTGGAGGTCTACAAGCCGGGTGAGGGCCTGACTGTCTACGGCAATGTCGGAAAGGATGAGGCCGTACGCATCGTCGCAGAGCACCTTGAAGGCGGAAAGGCCGTAGAAAACCTTGTCATAGGTCATGAGGAGTAGCGCTATGGGATTCAAGAACTATATTCTTGTCTGCGGAGGTACTGGATGTGAGTCTTCCCGCTCCGATCAGATCTATCATTCACTTATCGATGAGGCTCAGAATCAGGGCGTTGCCGATCAGGTCCAGGTCATAAAGACAGGATGCTTCGGCTTCTGTGAGCAGGGCCCTATCGTGAAGATCCTTCCTGAGGATTCCTTCTATGTACAGGTCAAGCCTGAGGACGCAAAGGAACTCATCGCAGAGCATGTCGTGAAGGGCAGGGAGGTCACGAGACTTCTCTACAACAAGGCCCCGAGAAAGGCATATGAGGAAGTCGAGGACATCAAGTTCTATCAGAAGCAGATGAGAATTGTCCTCCGCAACTGCGGATCCATCGATCCTGAGAATATCGATGAGTACATCGCCGCAGGCGGTTACAAGGCAATTGAGAAGGTCCTCTTCGAGATGACACCGGATGATGTCATCAATGAACTCAAGACCGCAGGACTCAGGGGACGCGGCGGTGCAGGCTTCCCGACATGGATGAAGTGGAACTTCACCAAGGTCGCTGAAGGTGACGAGAAGTATGTTGTATGTAATGCTGACGAGGGTGACCCGGGCGCATACATGGACCGCTCCACGCTTGAGGGTGATCCGCACTCCGTTCTTGAGGCCATGACAATCTGCGGACGCACCATCGGCGCACACCACGGATACATCTACATCCGTGCTGAGTATCCTCTCGCGATCCACCGTCTCGAGGTTGCTATGAAGCAGGCCCGTGAATACGGTCTTCTCGGCAAGGATATCCTCGGCTCAGGTTTTGATTATGATATCGAGATAAGACTCGGAGCAGGTGCGTTCGTCTGCGGAGAGGAGACAGCTCTCCTCCAGTCCATCGAAGGACACAGGGGAATGCCTCAGCCCCGTCCGCCATTCCCGGCAAACAAGGGACTCTGGGGCAAGCCGACAGTCATCAACAACGTCGAGACATGGGCGAACATCCCTGAGATCATCGTCAAGGGCGGTTCATGGTTCGCATCGATCGGAACTGAGGACAGCCATGGAACGAAGGTCTTCGCTCTTACGGGAAAGATCTGCAACTCCGGTCTTGTCGAGGTTCCGATGGGCACGACGCTCCGTGAGATCGTCTACGACATCGGCGGCGGAATCGCACACGGCAAGAAGTTCAAGGCTGTCCAGACGGGTGGTCCTTCAGGTGGAGTCATCACTGAGGAGAACCTCGATACTCCTATCGACTTCGGCGGACTCCAGAAGATCGGCTCCATGATGGGTTCCGGTGGAATGATCGTCATGGACGAGGACGACTGTATCGTCGATGTCGCGAAGTTCTATCTCAACTTCACCGTTGATGAATCCTGCGGAAAGTGCGCTCCATGCCGTATCGGAGGAAAGAGCCTCTGCAACATCCTTGAGAAGATCACTCAGGGAAAGGGCGAGGAGAGCGACATAACCCAGATCCATCAGATAGCAAAAGCCATGCAGATCGGTTCTCTCTGTGCTCTCGGACAGACAGCTCCGAACCCTGTACTCTCATCCCTCAGGTATTTCCCCAAGGAGTATGAGGCACATATCCACGACAAGAAGTGTCCGTCTGGAAAGTGTAAGAAGCTCATCAGCTATGAGATCAATCCTTCGAAGTGCATCGGTTGTACAGCATGTTCAAGGAAGTGTCCTGTCGGTGCCATATCCGGAGAGGTCAAGAAGCCTCACAAGATCAATGGCAATGTCTGTATCAAGTGCGGAGTCTGCAAGGATACCTGCAAGTTCGGCGCTATAGAGATTCACTAGGAGGAGAGCGATGATTCATCTTACTGTTCAGGGAATAGAGGTAGAAGTACCGGAAGGGGCAACAGTCCTTGAGGCTGCCAGGAAAGCCGGCATAAAGATCCCGACGCTCTGCTATCATCCGGATCTGAAGCCGTTCGGCTCATGCGGACTGTGTGTCTGCAAGCAGGAGGGCTCAAAGAAGATCCTCCGCGCATGCTCGACACCGGCTGCTGAGGGAATGAAGATCATTACACATGATCATGACTTGTATGAGGTCAGGAGGACGATTCTCGAGCTCACGATGAGTACTCATCCGTCCTCATGTCTCCTCTGTACGAAGAACAACAAGTGTGAGCTGCAGAAGCTTGCTATCGAGTATGGTGTGAGGGAGCAGCCGTTTGAGGTACGTCTCGCAGAGGACAAGAAGGACCGTTCAACAGGTGCCATCGTCCTTGATCCTGAGAAGTGCATCAAGTGCGGACGCTGTGTTCAGGTATGTCAGGGACTTCAGGGAGTATATGCCCTTGAGTTCATCGGCCGTGGTGACAAGACCACGATGAGTCCGGCTGCACATCTTCCTCTCAACGACAGCCCGTGTATCAAGTGCGGTCAGTGCGTAACACACTGCCCTGTAGGCGCAATCTACGAGCAGGATCATACTTCCGAGCTTATGAAGGCCATCGCCGATCCGGAGAAGGTCGTGGCAGTGCAGATCGCTCCTGCCGTGAGAGTCGCCATCGGAGAGGAGTTCGGTCTCAAGCCCGGAGAGATATCCACGAAGAAACTCTACACAGCACTCCGCCGCATTGGCTGTGACTATGTGTTCGATACCAACTTCGGTGCTGATCTCACGATCATGGAAGAGGGTTATGAGCTTCTCGACAGGATCAAGAACGGTGGTATGATGCCTCAGATCACATCATGCTGCCCAGGCTGGGTCGACTATGCGGAGAAGTACTATCCCGATCTTCTCGAGAATCTCTCATCCGCAAAGAGCCCTATGATGATGCAGGGTGCTATCACGAAGACATACTGGAGTGAGAAGAGCGGAATCGACAAGAAGAAGATCTACTCAGTCGCCATCATGCCGTGTACGGCAAAGAAGACGGAGATCTCCCGTGACGGAGAGCATGCATCTTCATCAGGAGAGAAGGATGTCGATCTTGTGCTCACCACAAGGGAGATTGCAAGAGTCATAGCATCCCGCGGTATTGATTTCGCAAACCTGCCGGAGACAGATGCTGATGATCCGATCGGAGAGTACACAGGAGCAGGAACGATCTTCGGTGTCACAGGCGGTGTCATGGAAGCTGCTATCAGAACTGCATACTTCGGGCTTACAGGCAAGGAGCTTGCGGATCCTGAGATCAAGCTGGTGCGCGGTCTGGACAACGTGAAGCGCGGTGAGGTTGACGTGGACGGCAGAAAGGTCCGTGTCGCGATCGTCCATGGTATGGGCTCGGCAAAGGAACTTCTGGAGAAGATCAGAGCCGACAAGGCTGCTGGCCGCGAGAGTGATCTTGACTTCATCGAGATCATGGCATGCCGTGGTGGCTGTATCGCAGGCGGAGGTCAGCCATATGGTACCGATGACGAGGTCAGAGAGGAGAGAACTGCCGGTCTGTATACAGATGACGAGAAGTCAGTGAAGAGATGTTCGCATCAGAATCCTTCGATAAAGAAGATCTATTCGGACTATCTCGGAGCACCTCTTTCTGAGAAGTCACATCACCTGCTGCACACTGAGTATAAGGAAGTTCCTGTATACAAGCAGTGATCTGCATGCAAAAGATATGGAGGGTCGGGAAACCGGCCCTTCTTCTTTGCTTGTTGACCAAGACCTCTCTTTTACCTGATACTTCAGAGGTCAATAAGGGAGTAGTCTTCTGCCTCTGGCAGATCCATGGTCAACAGACTGGGAATACCCTGGTCATGGAATAAATGACGAGACTTATCTGGAATTTTCGTTTCAGGTGGGACCCGTCTTTCTTTTTCAGAGTCCCGCGGGAGGATTGAATGAGTTTGGTTGAGCTGTTTCTTATCGCTGTGGGACTGAGCATGGATGCATTCGCGGTATCTGTATGCAAAGGACTCTCCACACCCCGTGTCAGGGCCGGCAATATGCTTGTCACAGGATTGTGGTTCGGATTCTTTCAGGCGCTCATGCCTGCTGCCGGTTATCTTCTGGGAGTACGCTTCAGCTCGCTCATACAGTCGGTTGATCACTGGATAGCTTTTGTCCTTCTCTCATTTATCGGAGCGAACATGATCAGGGAAGCTCTGAAAGATGAGGAAGAAGATGATGACAATTGCGCATCATACAGTGTGAAGGTGATGTTTCCGCTTGCGGTGGCCACAAGCATCGATGCTCTTGCTGTCGGAGTCTCGTTCGCGTTCCTTTCTGTCGATATAGCACCGGCTGTCGTGTTCATAGGGCTCTGTACATTTGTCCTCAGCGCCGCAGGAGTCAAGATCGGAGCGGTCTTCGGAAGCAGGTTCAAGAGCAGGGCGGAGATCCTCGGCGGTGTCATACTCATCCTCATGGGGCTGAAGATCCTCCTTGAGCATCTTGGAGTGATCAGCTTCTGACAGAAAAAGTCAGAGGGACTGAATGCGGATTAAAGTGATCACTGCATCTGCAGGCCTGACTGTCTGAGTACGGCATTCATGCTCAGAAGCATTATGCAGTACTGGTTCATGCTCACACCTTCATTCCTGGCATTTTCCATAAGCAGTCTGTGGAGTGATTTAGGCATTCTCAGCTTGAATTCACCACTGAATTTCTTCATGACATCCGGCTGTGGAATGGGGTCATCATTTTCTACGGCGGATGCCAGCCATGTTTCCTTTGCATCTTTGAGACTCTCCAGAGCATCTTCTTCTGTCAGACCAGTAGTGATGCAGCCCTTCAGTTCAGGTATACAGGCAACGTATCCTTCTTCATCAGCGTCCCGTATGATCTCGATTCTGTAAGGAAGACCCATGTAGTAGGCAAGGTCCTTTTTCACTTCTTTTCCTCCTCTTCTACGGCATCACGCACGATGGCGATGTAAACTTTGAGAATCGGTTTGTGCTTTGGAATCACAATCTTCTCTTTCCCCTTACGGAAAATGTGATGACTGCTTCCTCCTTTGGGTTGTGTTTCCCTGTAACCATGATTCAGCAGTATTTTCCGCAGTTCTTCAAAACGCATGTCAGGAGAAAGAGCTTTCAGCCTTGACAGCAGTTTTTCCCACTGTGACATTTTGTCTCCTTTAAATGTATGGTGACATCGTATGTGATGTCAATGTGAAAAGTTTATGGTACTTGATATCAATAGAGAGGCTGTCACAGCCGGCAGGCCACAACAGCCATCTTCATCAGCGTTTTATGCGCATTATCGCAAGCTCGTCGGGATTGTTGCTGTCATAGAGCACCATGTTTATGCCGCTCGGGGATATGATTATCTCATCGGGCTCGGAGATCTCAAGCGGTGTTCTCGCGATTTCCATGACATTCATTCCGTTGTCCAGTATTTCAAGTGTCACCAGCTCATTCTCTTCCTGATCGACATAGTATGCGAACTCGTAGTCAGGGGAGGATGCAAGGCCCTCGGTCCTTGAACTCTGGAGCGGTATGCTGCTCTTCCTGTCCCATTCCATCTGTGATTCCTGTCCGAGTATTGACAGATATTCAGAAGTCTGGACCAGTACCGATTTACTTGATGTGAATGCCATTCCCGTCGGATTCTCGATGAACTCGAGATCATCTGACTTCACATAGCCTTCCTCAATACCCACGACATTGTCACGATAGCGGACTATGATCGTACCATCCTTGTTGGCCATGAGTGCGAAACCGTCCTTTGAGTAGGTGCTGTCATATGGAAGGACTCCGTCGGTATATGAATCGAAGACTGTGTAGTTCGTGATGGCGAAATTCTCAGGTGTCGTCTCGTCAATCTTGAACACATAGTAGTTCGCGTACTTCCTGTCCCTGTCGAATATCGTGACGATGGCCCTGTTCCCGAACTTCATTCCTATTGTCGCGAAGTCACAGTAGGCGACAGGCACATCCTGTTCGATTGTAGTGTCGATATGGATTGTCCCGCTGCCGGCCTCCGTGACCTTTGTCATGGCATGGTTGTTCGGACTGTAATTGTAGAGCTTCACCGAGAACGGATCCTTAACTCCGACAATGACCTTGTATATGCTTGAGCTGTATTCCTCAACAGCGAAGGTCGTGACAGTGCCGTTGATACCGAGACTTGAGAAGCTTATCTCATGCTCGATATGTATGCTGGAGCGCATGATCCTGCCGATCTGCACAGCCTTGCTTGCATTGGAGAATATCATGAGATTCCCGTCAGGCATGAACCTCACGAGGGTGTCCGCACCAAGCTTCAGGCCTCCTGTGCCGTTCCTGACAACTCCTCCCTGATTGGGCACACCTTCAGCGACGGATGTGACAGCCTCGAAGTTGACCGAAGTGCTGCCTGTTGAGCCGATGAGGGATGAGGAGGCGACCGCATCAAGCCTGTGGACTCCGAGCGGCGGTGTGAACTCAAGGACGGATCCCTCTCCGATCTTCTCTCCGTTCAGATGCCACGACACCTGGAAATTGTCCACGCTCTCTGTTTCCGATACAAGACTTACGGAGACAGGAGTATCCGCCTCGACCGTATCCTCAATACCTTCTATCGTGAACTTGACCGGAACTCCCGTGCTGTTCGTTATTTCCAGAGTCCCGGGTTCAGTAGGGTTTTTATCAAGATCGAAGACGATCTCCCCCTTCGACTCCTGATCTTCTGCTATCCGCACGGCTTCGGCACATCCTGCAGCGAGTATTCCGTTGTCATAGAGCTTCGCGGAGAGTATGTATGATCCGGCCTCATAGTCAGAACCCTTGTATGTGGCGGTTCCTGAGTGTTCGCTGAATGTCGTGAGCTCGAGGACTTTCTCCGTATCAGAACCGTACTGCGGACGGATCGAGAGCGTGACCTCTGCTTCTCCGATTATGAGAGACGGATCCCATTTGAGTGTCACGTTCAGAGATCCCTTTCCCATGAGCTTGTCCAGCGTTATCGTGGCATTCGTGTTGGAAGAGGAGAAGCTGAATACCGTACTTCCTCTCACCATCACATCCCCATGGGCGTTCATGCCTTCAGCCTCAAGCACCCACTCTCCGGAGATGAGACCTTCCACGGTGATGGATGTTCTCTCCGTCTCTACCTTGAAGTCAGCGCCCTGCGGACCTGTTCCTGTTATTCTGTACTCCTCGACTTCGAGAGGATACCCGGATGGAACTATGGATCTGGTACCTTTCTCCAGATTGATCCTCATCGTTCCGTGCGTCCTTGACTCCTCGCATGAGGGCATGACGAGAAGCATCAGGACGATCATCAGTGAAGTTAGCAATCTTGTCATCATTCATTGCCTCCTGTAAGTCTATACGCTTCAGACCGGGGTTTCTGCCAATGTCCGGTGGCAGATTTTTCCATGTAATGCTAGAATTCCAGTGCATCGGGTTGTTCTGACCCGTCTGGGAGTCTCTATGAAGCGTTTAGTGCTGTTTTTCCTTCTTGTGATCTTCGGGGTCTTTGTCTATTACGCATCATTCCGTGGAATGGTCATCTGGCCGCTTCTGGTCGCAGAACTTCTGCTCGTGGGTATCTACTACATCATCACGGCACTTGTGACGGAGAAGATGATCAGGAAGGTCAGGGGGAATGAGGATTTCTTCTTCGTGAGAGCCTCTCTCATCTCTGAGGATGGCACTGCGCTGACACAGGGAGCACTGACAGTGACACAGTCAGATGTGGTCTTCTATACGAGAAAGGAGGCAAAAGGCGGTGTCAAAGTCGTCTGGTCCTGTACTGTGCCCGAAATATCAGAGTACACGATAGGAAAGGTCAACGACCATCAGAAGGGACTCATGCTCACATTGAACGGAAGCGAGACCCCTGTGAAGTTCGTCTCTTCCCCGATAACGAAACAGGAGAGTGCGTTCAGAAAAGCTCTGGGATGGGACAGCTGAGTAGAAAATCTGGCCGCACCTGCCTCTGTCGAACTTCCCATATCTGATTCATCCTTGAGCCATGAAACGGCTCATCATCGTCATGATCATCACCTGTCTTCTTCCTCTGTCTGCCGCTCCGGTGTGGCAGGCAGGTGTGGATCTCAGGTGCATTGACTCTTCCTTCTATCCGTCACTCCGCCTGGATGCTGAAGCCTCATACAGGTTCGGATCGGTACGCGTATCCCTTCCGGTACGCTATTCCCATTCCTACGACTATGAGCTCGATTTCATTGAGACGGGGCTTGCCGTCTCTGTTTATCCTTTCGGAGATCTCGGTTTCTATGCAGGTGTCTCCCTGCTGCGTTTCGGCGCGTTCTGGGGACTTGAGGCTCCGGAGGATAACCTTATCTTCTTTTCCGAGGCGATGATCGGATGGACCATTGATTTCCCGTATTTCTATATCGAACCCAGGATATCCATTACCGATGTGTTTGCTTCCGAGGAGGCGAGGCTTTCGGTGCTCAGGGAAGCCGTACCGCAGTATTCACGTTTCAGAATCTCGCTTCTGGCCGGATTCGCAATGTAATAGAGGAGGAATGACTATGAGAAACGCAAGGATTTTCATTGACAAGGGAGTGGCTGTGCTTCTGATAGCTATGACGCTTGCCGTATCGTGCGCACTTCCCGGATCAGGGCCGGGTGTCATCGATTCAAGAGCACTCACGTCCGCTGCAGGCCGTGTGATCGATGAGAACCTGTCTCTTGTGAGGGAGTACATCGCTGAGGATATTCCGGAAATATCCAGTATAGGGGATGCAGACGGCTATACGATCGCGACAAGGGCTCTGGGAGAGGAGAACGGGACAGAGTACCTTGAGTTCTGTCTGGAAACATCCCAGTTCGAGGATGCGGAGGATGTGTTCCGTGCAGCTGAGGGACTTGCTCCAGAGAGTGAGATAGAAAAAGCGCGGGATCAGGTGAAGAAGACGGAGACCAGACTCTATGCCGATGCCGGATACTATTCCAGGTTCATGTCACCGGCAGAGCAGGAAGCATTCTTCCAGGATCTGAAGAAGCTTGTGATCAAGAGCGCTGTGCTGCTCACAGCTGCGGTCGTGTACGCTTTCGTGCCTGACATGATCTTCTGGGGCAAGATCGCGGCTGCCTCTGCTGTAGCCATCGCGGCAGGAGTCCTCACCACCTCGATCATGGCTGTCGTGGAGTACTACAAGACCGGAGATCTGACAAAGACATTCGAGCAATGGCTGGAGGATGTCACTACTGAGCCTACGGCTTCATGGATGATAGCTGCCTCGATGATAAGTATTGGAACCTCCCTCAACAGGTCACCGGTCCTTACAGGAATCATTCTCGGTGTCTTCACGATCTTCAATGTTGTCAATGATGTGAAACCGATGCTCGAGAAGTATGATTTCTCAATCTGAGAGGAAGGCGTGCAGTCTCAGGACTTCTTCAAAACATCAGCCCCTTGTGGCATAATGACAGCATGAGCACCCTACTTGAGAGATTCCTGAGATATGTCCGGACAGATACGATGAGTGACAGTTCACTTGTTTCCTCGTTGCGACCGTCAACTCCGGGACAGGAAGATCTTATGCACATGCTGTCAGATGAGCTGAAAGCGCTTGGAGCCATTACTTACTATGGTGAGGAGAAGGTTCTTCAGGGAGTTCTGAAAGGGAACGTTCCCGGAGAACCTCTTGCGTTCATGGCCCATGTGGATACTGCGGATGATGTCCCTGGAAACGGTGTCAGGCCTGTGGTTCATCGGAATTATGACGGTAAGGACATCGTTCTGGACGGAGTCGTCATAAGGACGGACGAGAATCCCGATCTGGTGAAGTATGCAGGCGGTACTGTGATCACATCGGACGGGACGACACTTCTGGGTGCGGATGACAAGGCAGGTGTTGCCGTCATCATGGAGATGCTCTCGGCTCTCTCTTCAGATCCTTCCATTCCTCATCCTGACATAGAGGTCTACTTCACGCCTGATGAGGAGACAGGTCACAGCCTTGACCGTTTCCCGTACGACAGGATGAAGGCCACTGTGTGCTATACAGTCGACGGGACTGAGGAGGGGGTGATCGACACAGGCTGTTTCAATGCCTCTTCCGCCGTGATAAGGATAAAGGGCATGGCAGTTCATCCGGGATCTGCCAAAGGTGTCATGAGGAATGCCGTACAGGCTGCCTCATATATCGCGCAGTCACTTCCTGCATCTGAGAGTCCTGAGGCGACGGACGGACTTGAAGGATTCATCTCAGTCATGGACATGAAAGGCTCCGTGGATCATGCAGAGATGTCTCTGATCCTCCGTGATTTCAACATGAAAGGACTTGAGAGAAGGGAGGAGATGGTCAGGACCATCGTCAGAAGTGCGGAGAGCATATACAGGGTAACGGTCACCTTTGACATTGAGAGAAGCTACTGCAATTTCAGTGAGGTGACATCCAGCCATCCGTATGCGCTTGAGAGGCTTAGGGCTGCAGCACGTTCCATAGCACTTGATATAACAGAGAACATGGTCAGGGGCGGAACCGACGGAGCGCATCTCTCCACACATTCGATAGCTTCTCCTGATATCTTCACCGGAGGTCATAATCTTCATTCGGTCACGGAATGGGTAGCGCTGGAAGCAATGGAGAGAAGTCTTGAGCTTGTCCTGGCCATCGCAAGGGGGAGCAGATGAGAAAACTGATGACTTTCATCCTTCTTGCATTCTCTGCTGTCCTGTATGCAAGTTCTGTGACTCCTGATGAGTCCTTCCCGGATTACGCCATTGCAGCTGTGGGAAGGGCTGTTGATGAGTCGACCCGCGGCCGTGGAGACCTTGATGTGGAGATATCGGAATACAGTGAGGATAATGAGACATTCTCAGACATGATCCTCGCGTCATTCACCATAAGCGATGAAGGAAAGAGCAGCACTATAAACGCCATAGGTCATGATACGGAGGAGCTTTCAGCCGCAATAGGCGAGGAGATTACATCACTTCTGTACTATGAGGAGCTGCTGCTCGCTCCCGGACTCCGTCTTGATTACATTCACAGGGGATCATACTCATTCCTCTCTGATGAGTATTTCAGGAGAGGAACGAGGTTGCGGGCTGTCGATTCCGATGGTGACATCCGAGGTGTGTTCGAGGTCTCTGACAGATATTCCGGTGCATATGTGCTCTCTCCTGTCTTCCTTGATAACCCATTTCCGGGGATATCACTGAGAAGAGAGGGTGCATGGACGGCATTCGGTTCCCTTTCCATGGGATTCTCATTCCCGTCTGTTGATGTGACAGCTTCTGTGGCACTGGGACGTACCGATCTTATGTATCCGTTCGTTCCTCTGGTCTCCTTCTTCACCCGCTATGTCAATGGCGAGATATACTGCTACGGCGGTATCGGCATGGAGGCCTTCCTCGATATCCACAGAATATTCCCGTCCGTGCATTTCACCCTTCTGGAGGAGGGACGTATAGGAGCGGAGGCCTCGCTCCTTCTTGGTGGCGGTCCTTCCGGATTTGACTGGAAAGGACGTTTCTCCGTCTTCTATGAGCACAGGGCGACGCAGTCATTCTTCTGGAGAATCGGCTATGAGAATCTTCAGGGAACGCATATGATGATGATAGGACTCGGAGGTGACTTCTGAAAAGGCTGATGCTGCTGATCATTACCATCCTGCTGGTTCTCTCCTCCTGCATGACAGGCAGTGAGGAGGCTGGCCCTGGCTGGATCCGCCGTCCTCCGCAGATATTCGGCTCTGTCGTCTTCATCGGCCATGGCTACGGGGAGTCTAAGGCGGAGTCAAGAGCTTCTGCCATAGAGGATGCTCTTTCCTCAATGAGCCGTGGTCTTGGGTATGATCTTGTGCAGTACTATCTCAGGGAGCTTGTGAGCACTGACAGCATCGAAGAGCTTGGGACATATATCAATTCGGAATATATCACGGAGTCCGGTGACGGATTTGAAAGCTATGTTGCCCTCGTCACACCTGAGACAGCGTACAACTCTCTCAGAAGCGAGGACTATGTGAAGATGCTTGAGAGGGAGGATCAGATACGGTCCAGACTTTCAAACGCGGCAGCACACTACAGGGCGAATGAGGATACAGAAGCTCTTGCCGATACGATCGAGGCCCTCTCCCTCTCTCTCGACGGACCTGTAGAGGATAAGTCGCTCTTTCCTGAGGTTCTCCTTGAGAAGGCGATGGAGTATCTCAATAACATAACCATCCGAACAGACAGACACGGTAATGTCACGGTAAGGCGGACAAAGGGTATGTTCCATCCTTATGTCGTTTCCGGAAGCATCGATGCCTCCTATGAAAGGCTTGGCGCGGATGGAATGAATGAGAGGCAGATAGTGACATGTCTTACGGACCAGAAAGGAAAGTTCACCTTCCGTGTGACTGATCCATATACCGTCCGTGGCTCAGATGTCATCTTCTCTGTATCCCTTCCTTCTGCGATCTCTGATGTGAGACGGAAAGCTCCTCAGGATTTCCTGAGCGAGTTTGACAGACTCTATACGGATAAGAGTGTCATATTCAGATACGATGAGTACACTGCATTCAGTCAGGATGATGCCGTGATCGGAATTGCCGTCTATGACATGGCAGGAAACATCATCCCCGAGAGCGGAGCATATGCTGCTTTCTCTCAGGAGTTCAGGACAGCCGGGGCTTCATATACAGTGACAGCGGCCTATGGAGACGATGCGGAGAGCGTGTATCTTGATCTGCTCTCACGCTATCCTGAGAGATCACATATCATATTCGTCAGGACGGGTGTTACAGGAGTTTCCAGGATATCATCAGG
>CALXON010000097.1 GCA_944389985.1 uncultured Spirochaetaceae bacterium
GACGTCGTGTCATGTGCATGCAGGGCCGTTTCCATTACTACGAAGGCTACTCAATGGATGAGGTTGTATACCCTGTCCGGACGATGAGGATGCTCGGTGTTGACTCCCTGTTCCTGACCAATGCCGCGGGTTGCGTGAACAGGGACTGGAAGCCTGGAGATCTCATGATCATAACAGACCATATAAAGCTGGTTGCAGAGAGTCCTCTCAGAGGGATCAACCCCGATGCGCTCGGCCCCCGTTTCTTCGATATGTCGAATACATATGACAGAACACTTGTCCATACTGCGGAGAAGGCTGCAGAGAAGTGCGGCATTGCCATCAGGAAGGGTGTCTACATGCTTTTCACTGGACCGTCATTCGAGACTCCCGCAGAGATAAGATTCGCACGCACCGCAGGTGCTGATGCTGTTGGTATGTCCACAGTACCGGAAGCGATAGCCGCATCGCATATGGGTATGCACACTCTTGGTATCAGCTGTCTGACAAACATGGCGGCGGGAATACTGGATCAGCCTCTGAATCATGAGGAGGTCCTCGAGACAGGAGAACGTGTGAAGTCATCATTCTCAGCACTCGTCAGGGAAGTCACGGCATCCTGGCCGGTATTCTGATATGAAAGTGACATCCCGGACACTGGCTGACTATCTCTACATCATCACAGGTTCCCTGATCACCGCACTGGCTGTCACTGTCTTCCTCAATCCCGCACAGCTCGCGCCGGGCGGGGTATCCGGAATAGCAACGATACTCTTCCATATCTTCGGATGGGATCTCGGTACCGTGATGCTCGTGCTGAATATCCCGATATTCTTCATTGGTCTCAGGCTTTTCGGAAAGCAGTACGGCTTCAGGACTCTTCTGGGATCGATGCTGCTGTCTTTGTTCACCATCATGTGGACGAGAGTCTTCGGAGAAGGAGGAGTACTTGATTACTCGAAGGAGATATCCCTCCTGTTCTCCGGGCTTTACGGAGGTGTTCTCTCCGGTATCGGAATGGGTCTTGTGATGAAGTCGGGATCGAATACCGGCGGAACTGACATCATCGCACAGATAATAGCTCGATATACACATCTGTCACTTGGAACAGCACTGTTCATTGTGGATGGTGCCGTCATTACGGTGTCCGCATTCTCCTTCGGTCTTGATACGGCTCTCTTTGCCATAGCTGTCGCGTACATAACGACAGCTGTCATAAACAAGGTTGTTCTCTCAATGGGGACAAGCTATGCGAAAACTGTATTCATCGTCTCCGATGAGTATGAGAGGATAGGACGTTTCATAACAGAGGATATGGAGAGGGGCGCGACTCTTCTCGATGCGAAAGGCTTCTATTCCAGAAAGTCCAGACCGATGCTGATGACCGTCATTCCCAACCAGCAGATATCGAAGCTGACAAGGGCTGTCCATCAGGCAGATCCTCTGGCTTTCATGGTGATCAGTGAGACCTACCATGTCCTTGGAGAGGGCTATACTCCTATGGAGAAGATCGCCGAGACAAGCGATGTCACTCAGCACTGAGATCAAGGGAGAGGATATCCTTCAGAGGTATTCTCTTCCCTTCATCAATGACAAGCACCGAGGCGTTCATGTCTATTTTCCGTACAGTCCCTTCCTCGGTGATCACAGCTCCGTCGGAGAATACTGAGAGCTTCGCGTTCGGCTTCACACCGGAAAGCCCTGCTGCGGCTTCAAGCTTCTCCATGATCCCGTCCTTCGGGATGTTCTCTATGGCTTTTTCCTGTACAGCTTCCTTCTCGGCCCGGCGTATGGCCTCATCAAAACCGGAAAGGGCAGAGAACGGAGCGAACTGTGCCGCTCTGTCCTCTCTGGGCATCTGCGGATGCTTTTCTGAGACATGGTGTGGGAGATTGATTATCCTGTCGTAGCCTTTCAAGCTTTGTGTCCTCCTATCTGCCTGTTACGCTCTCTTGCTGTCGCGCCTTCTTCAAAGTCCATCCCCCTGAGAAGACTGTTCTTCCCGAATTTCTGTCTTATGCTGAGAGTCGCTGACTGGAGTTTCCTTTCCTTCTCCTTCTGTTCCTTTTCCTCCGGATCCTCTTCAGAGAAGAGATCCTGCATGGAGTAGGTTGCAGCGACCGAGTCCTCGGCTTCTGTGTTCTCTGCAGATATGCTCATCCTTCTCACAAGAAGGTCATGATTGACAATCCTCTCAAAGAGAGCTGCAGCCGCACTCATGATGGCGGAAAAAGAGGAGGTGTATGAATCGAGCCTGTATGTGCCCTGAGCGTGCTTAGGAACTGATCTTCCGTAGTGGTCGGTCTTTATATCACCGCTGTAGCCTTTTCTGAGTGCGGGGTCCCTGAGGTTTTCTATGTCATAACCTACGGTGATCGTTATCTGGTCGGTGACAAGATGTTTTTCCGCCAGGTCAAGAGACAGCTGATCCGCCATCTCCTTCATCACAAGGAGTGCTTTCTCATATGGATATGGAGAGTGCAACACCTGCCCGGAACCAAGACTCCGTGCAGATGGCCTGTATGTCTTTATATCCTTCATCGTGCATGGCTCCCAGCCCCATGCGTGGTCTATCAGGAGCTCGGCGTTGATGCCGAAGAGTCTGTACAGAAGATCCTCATTGTAGTATTCATCATCCCTGCCGGCAGAACAGAAGGCTATGTCACCCATGGTGAAGATTCGTTTCTCCGCAAGCTTTGCAGCATAGCCTCTGCCGACTCTCCAGAAATCTGTAAGGGGCTGATGATCCCAGAGCTTTTTCCTGTATGTTATCTCATCAAGAAAAGCCACCCTGACTCCGTTGCTGTCAGCCTCCGCGTGCTTTGCCATGATGTCCATGGCGATCTTCGCAAGATATAGATTCGTGCCGATTCCGCCAGTGGCTGTGATTCCTGTATTCTCCATCACCTCCAGAATCATCTTCCGGGCAAGCTCCTCTGCTGTCATATGGTAGATGGAGAGATAGCCTGTCACATCCATGAAGACCTCGTCGATCGAATAGACATGGATGTCCTCCGGGGCGATGTATTTCAGGTATGTCCTGTATATTCTCGTGCTGTAATCAATGTAGAGAGCCATTCTCGGCACTGCTGATATATAGTCGACCTCAAGACTGGCTGATGCTCTGAGAGCTGCAGCACTGTGTGATTTCCCTGTGAAACCATGGTTGTGGAGCTGTCGTTTTCTGGCTGTATTTATGTCCCTGATCTTCTCGTCAACCTCGAAAAGCCTGCACC
>CALXON010000098.1 GCA_944389985.1 uncultured Spirochaetaceae bacterium
TGTATCCTGCAGTGCTATGGAGATCTTCATGAGACTTGTAAGGGAGATTTCTCCTGTCTGTTCGAACCGTCTGATGGATCCGAGGGAGACGCCGGAGAGCTCAGAGAGCTTTTCCTGTGTTATCTTACGTTCTTTTCTTCTTTCCTTCTCATTCGATGCGACCTTCATCAGCATTTCCTGAGGGGTGAGCATATAAGCATCCAGATCGATCATAGCTATCAATATATTAGCATATTTTTGTAATTTTTCAAAATATTATCAATATTTTAGTAATATAATGGAGCTGCACCTTTCAGCACAGCTCCGTGACTTCAGGAGTATTAATGGTATGTTCAGATAAGACTGTCCGCTGCCTCCTTCAGCTCCATGACGGCAGTATCATCAGGAGCTTCATTTGCTATCACAGGTGCATGGGTAAGGACCGCACCCTGTCCTGAGCATCTTTCTTCCCAGTTTCTCATCCACTCTCCGTCTCCCCAGCCGTATGATCCGAAGAGTATGATTCTCTTCCCGCTGAGAGATCCTTCGATGGATGCGAACATCGGTTCGAATACATCCTCCTCCAGCACTTCCTGTCCCATGGCAGGGCATCCGAATGCGAATGCATCGTACTTTTCCATGTCTCCGGGGGCGAAGGATGATGGATCGATCACCGATACCTCAGCTTTTCCCGCAAGTTCATTACGCACCACATCGGCCATCGCCTCAGTGTTTCCTGTACCTGAATAGTAGACGACCGCTACCTTCATATATACCTCCTCAGGCTGTCACGCACAGCCTTTCGATTGATGTTCCATTCCTGTAGAGCGAGGAATATATCTTCCTGCACCGCTCATACTGGCTGAAAATCCTCATTGCCCGTTCCACGCTGCTGTATACCTTCCACATCCCGGAAAGGAGAGGATCATTTCCCTCATTCTCGATGAATCCTCTTACATCCTCCGGAGGATAGCCGAGGAATATGCCGACTTCATGAGGGCAGGGTTCTGAAAGGAACCTTGACCTGAGCTTCTCAAGACATTTACCGGCAGATGACGTGTCATAACCGAGGGCAAGGAGTATTTTCTCGGATTCCGAGTCTCTTATGACCTTCCCGATCTTCTCCTTCCTGTATACAAGAAGGAGGGATGTCCCGTTCACTGTTCTTATTGACATGAATGAAAGTCCTTTCTTCCTCAGCTCCTTTCCGGGAAATCCTGAATGGGAATCAAGTCTGGAAAGGTTCACAAGGGATGCGCATTTGATTCCGGCAAGTGTAGGTGACGAATGCTCTACGAGAAGATCCTGAAGAGTCATGCTCCGCTCCTTCAGTTAGCTATTGCTAACTTATTGTGCTTTCAAAAAGGCTGGGCGGAGAGAAGGACCGAAGTGCCCAGCCAGAATGATTCACAAGCTGAGTATAGCAGATTAGTTAGCTTTTGCTAACTGGTTTTCGCTATTGACATGAAAATATTTTGAATATATTGTTTTTGACGGATTTTGAAAAAATGTCAGAAAATTGACCGGAGGAAACATGTACAGAACGATAGTCCAGATGTTTGATGGGAAGGTGACAGAATCTCCACTTGCCGTCGCACAGATGGGAAAGGACAGCAGGGGAGCATTCGTTCCCGTTACGTTCATCCAGCTTCAGGAGAGGTCGAGAGCACTTGCGCTTGCACTGAGGGAGCTTGGTGTGAAGAGGGGAGATGCTGTCGGTCTTCTCAGTGACAACCGTCCTGAATGGCTTTCTTCCGATCTCGCGATCCTCTCTCTCGGCGCTGCCGATGTCCCCCGTGGACGTGATGCGATGCCGTATGAGATTGAGCACATACTCAAGGTGACTGAGGCGGAGATCGTCTTTGTCGAGAACAATGAGCTTTTCGGAAAGCTTGAGAGCGTGAAGGAGAATCTTCCGTCGCTGAAAGCAGTGATCCTCTTTGAGGGAAGCGGTGAGATCAGCGGGGTGAGAACCATCATGTATGAGGATCTCCTGAAAAGGGGAATGGAACTTCTCTCCGCTCCTGGCGGAAGGGAGAGTGTCGAGCATGAGATCCTTCTGGGATCGGAGAACGACACGGCCACCATCATCTTCACATCAGGTACGACAGGTCTTCCTAAGGGAGTCATGATCACTCATGGAAACTTCCTTTACCAGCTTGGTGAGATAGACAAGATCATAGATTTCAAACCAGGCTGGAAGTGGCTCTCAGTTCTTCCTGTATGGCATGCCTTTGAACGCATCATACAGTATGTGTCACTGTATGAGCTCAGCACTCTTGCATACTCCAAGCCGATCGGAAAGATCATGCTCACCGATCTCCAGCGTCTGAATCCGGAACTCTTATGCTCGGTTCCAAGAATATGGGAGACTGTGAAGGCAGGTGTGAACCAGTCCCTGAAGGCAAAGAAGCCATTCGAGAGGAAGATGTTCAACTTCTTCCTTGCGGCTGCAAAGCGCTACAGACACTATGAGAATCTGGTCTTCGGTCTTGAGCCGAGGTTCACGAAGGGAAGCAACATCTGGGGGAAGATCATTGGAACAGTTCCTTATCTTCTTTACGGTATCCTCTATTCGATCGGCGACAGGCTTGCCTTCTCACAGATCAAGACGAAGTTCGGTACATCATTCATTGCCGGTATCTCCGGCGGCGGTGCGATGAGCAAGGATGTTGATGAGTTCTTCAACGCTATCGGCGTCAAGCTCCTCAATGGATATGGAATGACGGAGACTGCTCCTGTCGTCGGTGTCGCGGCCTATCCTCATGCGAAGAAGGGATTCATCCACACATTCGCGGGAACGGAGCTGAAGGTCATCGATCCTGAGACCGGTAAAGAGCTTCCTCCTGGAATGATGGGAGAGCTTCTCATCCGTGGACCGCAGGTCATGAAGGGATACTTCCGCGATGAGGAGAGGACAAACAGGATCATTGACCGCGAGGGCTTCATCCATACCGGTGATCTTGCGATACTCGACATAGACGGGGATTTCTCGATCGTGGGAAGGGTGAAGGACACGATAGTCCTTTCCGGAGGTGAGAACATCGAGCCGGTTCCAATCGAGAACGCTCTCAAGGAGAGTGAGTATATCGATACGGCGGTGGTCATCGGACAGGATGAGAAGTATCTCGGAGCTCTTATAGTGATCAATGAGAAGAATGTCGAGAGATACCTCAAGGAGAACCATATTCCATACGTCAACAGGGAGAACCTGAAGGATATGGAGGAGATACGTCATCTGATCAACTCCGAACTTGCAAGACTCGTCAATTCATCAAAGGGCTTCAAGAGCTATGAGCAGGTATCGAGATTCGCCCTGCTTGAGAAGCCGTTCACAGTCGGCCGTGAGCTTTCCGCAAAGCAGGAGGTCAAGAGGGCCGAGGTGATGAAGCTCTACAAGGAAGAGGTTGAGAGCATCTTCCGCTGAGTGCTATCATACGCACATGAAAGTGCTTGTTGGGATGTCAGGAGGAATAGATTCCTCCGTTGCGGCTTACCTCTTGAAGGAAGCTGGGTATGATGTTGAGGGAATCACCATGATCATATGGAAGAAGGATTCTCCGTATCCCGCTCCTGCTACCTCGAACAGCTGCTACTGCCCTGACAAGACCGATGATCTGGAACGTATCGATCATGTCTGTTCGATACTTGGAATAAAGCATCATACTGTCGATTGTTCAGACATATTCCAGAGTTCCGTTCTCGAGGCTTTCCGCTCAGGATACCTTGATGGTATCACTCCGAATCCGTGCATACAGTGCAACAGCATCGTCAAGTTCGGTGCGATGGTCGATCATGCGAGGACTGTCACCTCATTTGATTACTTCGCGACAGGACACTATGCACGCATCGCGGAAAGGGATGGAAGATATGAGCTTCTGAAGGCTGTGGACGCCAGGAAGGATCAGTCATACTTTCTGTCCAGACTTTCACAGAAGCAGCTTTCCTCCACGCTCTTTCCTCTTGGTGAGTATACGAAGGATGAAATACGCAGGATCGATGAGGCGATGGGCTTTCACGATGCCGGTATGCCTGAAAGTCAGGATTTCTACGGAGGTGATTACTCCGATCTCCTTGATGTCGAGGACAGAGAAGGGGAGATCGTCATGGATACAGGTACTGTGCTCGGTCATCATAACGGTTACTGGCACTATACGATAGGACAGAGGAAGGGACTTGGAGTTGCCTACACTGAGCCGTTATACGTCATCGACATAGATCCTGCACTGAACAGGGTCATCGTCGGAACTGAGCAGTCAACGCATATAAAGTCAGTAAAGACAGCTGACAGTGTCTTCATCAGTGATGATGACTTTACTGAAGGGAAGGTCTATCAGGTGAAGATCAGAAGCACATCTCCTGGGGCGGAGGCATATGTACGGAGAACAGATTCCGGATTTGAGGTTGATTTCCTTTCATATGTCAAAGGCGCGGCTCCTGGACAGAGCGCCGTGGTGTATGATGGAGAGAGAGTCATCGCATCCGGATACATCACAGAAAGGAAATGATGCAGAAACGGCTGCCTGATGGTATCCTGATGAGACGAAGGGAGGTTAGGTATGAGAGTAATTATTGAACCAGATTATGAACGTCTTTCCGCATGGGCTGCCAACTATATCGCAAGACGCATGAAGGATCATGTGAGGAAAGGCGAGACGCGCCCGTTCGTACTCGGACTTCCTACAGGATCTTCTCCGATCGGTACATACAAGGAGCTTATAAAGCTCAACAAGTCAGGTTACATCTCATTCAGGAATGTCGTGACATTCAATATGGATGAGTATGTGGGGCTGCCGAGGGATCATGAGCAGAGCTACTGGACTTTCATGCATAGGAATTTCTTCGATCATATTGATATCCCCAAAGAGAACATAAACATTCTTGACGGAATGGCAGAGGACACAGATGAGGAGTGTAGGAAGTATGAGGAGAAGATCGCCTCATACGGCGGTATAGATCTTTTCTTAGGCGGAATCGGAGCTGATGGACACATAGCGTTCAATGAGCCGTTCAGCTCACTCTCATCACGCACCAGGGACAAGGCCCTGACCTATGACACGAAAGTCATGAACTCAAGGTTCTTCGGCGGGAATATATCTGCTGTTCCTTCCAGAGCCCTTACAGTAGGAGTCGAGACCGTGATGGACGCCAGAGAGGTAATGATTCTCGTAAACGGACACTCCAAGGCAAGAGCACTTCACCATACCGTAGAAGGGGGTGTGTCACAGAGCTGGACATGCTCTGCTCTGCAGATGCAT
>CALXON010000099.1 GCA_944389985.1 uncultured Spirochaetaceae bacterium
GCAGGATATTCGTATCCGGACGGCGATGCCTTCGTCATAAAAGGATCAGCCGTCAAGGCGGCAAACCAGTGGTACAACAAACGCAAGGCAGAGATTCAGAGCATCTATGATAGGCAGAAGGTATCGAACGGCCAGGCCATGATACATCTGACGATGAAAAGAGAGAACTTCATGGATAACGAACTCAATAACATAGCCAAGCAGGTGGTTGATTACGCTGATGAGAACCGCATTGACCGCATCATCGTCGGATGGAACAAGGGCATCAAGCAGGGAATCAATATCGGGAAGAGCAGCAACCAGAAGTTCGTGTGCATCCCCTATCAGAGCCTGTTCCAGAAGATACGGTACAGGTGCGAAAAGTTCGGCATAGGGATCGAGCAGATAGAGGAGGACCACACATCAAAATGCTCCGCGATAGACCGTGAGGAGGTCTGCCATCATGAGACGTATATGGGGAAACGCGTGAAGCGTGGCCTTTTCCGCACAGCGAAAGGGCATCTCATCAATGCGGACATCAACGGGGCGATGAATATCTCAGGCGATACCTGAGAAGTAAGCAGAAGGGGGATATCAGCCTCCGACTGTGTAGGGCCGCGTCAACGGGCCGTGTCAGGGTGCTTGAACGGATCTGGGCAAAACCAGGGAATCGGTAGGTAACCAGGCAGAATCAAGCTCCAGCCTCTATAGGATGGAGTCGTTGACTAAAGACTGATGTCAGACAAGCTGTCCGGAGATCATGATCCGGACATTTTCATTTCCCGTGTTCTCCCTGAGAGTGAGTGTTATCTCCTCAAAGGCTTCCTCTGGAGCGCCCTCCAGCTCGGAGGAGAAGTCTGCAAAGACATAGCCGTCCATCTCCGAGATGCCGATGAGTCTTGTTCCTTCCGGAATGTATGAGATGAGTCCTTCTGCTATCTCGCTGCTGCTCTCATCGAGCAGAAGTGCCTCCACTGCAAGGTGGAGATCATCGGAGATCAGCGGTCTGGGGATGCTCCTCTCGGTCATGACAGGTCCTTCGGATGAGTGCAGACAGACATAGAAAGAGGAAGTCGCATTCTTTTCCTCCTCATATAAGGCTCTGTGCCTCTCAAGCTGCAGATACTCAGCAGTGAATGATCCTCTGAAGAAGACCGCTGCCACAGCAGCTGAGGCGAAAAGAAGGATCAGCACTATCTCGATCAGTGTGTATCTGATATGACCTCTCGATCTGGACATGAGCATATTGTATCACTTTGGCCTGAGACTGCAAAATATGGAGTCCGCTCATCTTTTTGTGTTAGAATCAGTTCATGATCCAGAAAACGGGAATAGGAGTATCGCCGGGTGCGGTTGTGGCAGAGGCCGCTGTGCTGAGACATACAGCGCTGTCAATAGAGCACATACCCTCCGATGACACGGAAGGGGAGCTGTCCGTTCTATCATCCGCCTATGATTCCGCTCTTTCCTCACTCGATTCCCTCATAGCTGTATCAGATGATGAGAAGTCCATGCTCGCGATCCTCAGGACGATGCTCTCAGATCCTGAGTATCTCTCTCTGATCAGGGAGAACATCACGGAAAGGAAATACAATGCTGCATGGGCGGTCGAGGCGGCCACGGAGAAGTACGCATCTGAACTGGACAAGCTTGGAGATGGATATTTCAGCGAACGCGCATCGGACATAAGGGATGCGGGGTATATCCTGATCGAATCCATTCAGGGTTTCATGATATCTGCATTCCATCTCACGAAACCCTCGGTCCTTGTCGCGGACTATCTCCTGCCATCTGAATTCCTGAGGATGGACAGACAGTATCTCAAGGGACTCTGTCTCGATGGAGGCGGAAAGGCAAGCCACATGGCCATTCTTGCCCGTTCTGCGGACATTCCTGCAGTCTTCGCTCTCTCTGATTTCTCCTCCATGGTCGAGGAAGGGGCCGTCATAGCAGTCGACGGACGGGACGGTACCGTCGTTCTTGATCCGCAGCGCAAGGTCCTCTCAGAGTACAGGAAGCGTTCTGATGCCGCTGCAAGGGATGAGGCCGAGCTCAAGAAGGATGCAGGACTTCCGGCTGAGACTCTCGACGGTTACCGCATAAGGCTCATGTGCAACATCGAGGGGCTGGAAGGAATCGATGGTGCGATCGCATCGGGGTCTGAGGGAATCGGACTTTTCCGTACGGAGTTCCTTGCCCTGCAGAGTGACTATCTGGAGAACGGGGAGAAGATGGATCATGTCTATCAGGAGGCTGTCGAACGCATGAGCGCCTGTGGACCCGTGACCTTCCGTACCTATGACATTGGCGGTGACAAAGCCCTCAACGGCATGAAGATCAACGAGGAGAATCCGATCCTCGGCTGGCGTGCCGTGCGGTTCTGCATGGAGAACAGGGATATGTTCCGCCGTCAGCTTGTCTCGATACTCAGGGCTTCCGCGTATTCTGACTCAGTCCGTATAATGTTCCCGATGATCTCCGGATCGGAGGAGCTGAGGGAGGTCCTGTCGTTCTTTGATGAGGTCAAGGAGGAGTGCCGGAAGAATGGTACGGCTTTCGATGAGAACATAAAGATCGGAACGATGATCGAGGTGCCGTCAGCTGCAATCACCGCAGACATACTTGCAGACTATGTCGATTTCATGTCCATCGGCACGAATGACCTTATCCAGTACACGATCGCGGTGGACAGGGGAAATGAGAAGATATCCTATCTTTACAGACCTCTGCATCCTGCAGTGCTCCGGCTCCTGAAATACGTCGTCGACTCGGCGAAGGCAAAGGGTGTGACCGTGTCCATGTGCGGAGAGATGGCAGGAGATCCGGACTACCTTCCGATACTTGTCGGAATGGGATTTGACGAGCTCTCGATGTCCGCCCATTCCATACTTGAATCCAAGAAGAGGATAAGGATGCTGGACAAGAGCTGTTGCACCCGTTTTGTAAATCATGTACTCTCACTCTCTGATGCTGCCTCGGTTGAGGAAGCGTTAAAGGAATTCTTGGATACATATGGAAAAGCTTGACATCAGGAACAAAGCCGACATAGATACACAGCTTCCTCTGATATCGATCATAGGACGCCCGAATGTAGGAAAGTCCACACTCTTCAACAGACTCATCGGAAAGAGGCGTGCGATAACAGATCCGACACCGGGTGTCACACGCGATCCGATTCCGGAAAGATGGCTTCTTGCCAACAATCCGGTCACTCTTGTGGACTCCGGCGGAGTCAAACTTGACAAGGAAGGACTGGATCACGCTGTAAGCGACAAGTCCCTCTCTCTTCTCGAGATCAGTGACGCGATCATATTCCTGATGGACTGCATGAATGTGACCAGAGAGGATCAGCTGCTTATCGATACTCTCAGACCTTACTCCGACAAGGTTGTGCTCGCCGTCAACAAGGTTGATGACGTGAAGCGTGATGATCTTGTGTGGAATTTCTTCTCATATGGTTATCAGAGAGTTGTGGGAATATCCGCAGCGCACGGACTGGGAATCGAGGAGCTGGAGGACACTCTTCTCGGAATGCTCGATCTTGAGCCTGTCGAGGACATCCCGGATGAGCCTGATTCGATCAAGCTCGCGATCCTCGGAAAGCCGAATACCGGGAAGAGTACACTCATGAACCTTCTCACCGGCCGTGACATCTCGATAGTCTCCCCGATAGCGGGAACGACGAGGGATGTGATGCGCGGTACATTCATCTACAAGGGAACTGAGTACACCGTTCTCGATACGGCAGGTATCAGGCGCAAGAGCAAGGTTGACGAGGATGTGGAGTACTACTCGGTCAACAGAGCCATAAAGACGATCGAGGATGCCGATGTGGTCCTTCTCATGGTCGATATAACGGAAGGACTGTCCGAGCAGGACAAGAAGATCGCGAACCTCATCGTCAGAAGGGGAAAGGGTGTAATACTCGTACTCAACAAGACAGACCTGCTTAAAGGTCTTCCAAATGAGATCGAGGCCATAAAGGACAGGGTGAGATTCCTCTTCCCGATCCTCTCATTCGCGCCTCTCCAGCCGATCTCCGCACTTAACGGTTCTGATATCGGAAAGCTTCTGGATACTGTCTGGAATGTATGGAAACAGCTTCAGAAGAGGGTCGACACATCCAGTCTGAATACGGCACTTGCATCGTGGACAAAGGATAATGAGCCTCCCCGCGGAGCTGCGGGACACTTCAAGGTCCTGTATGGCACACAGGTGTCAGCAGCGCCCGTACGCTTCCTTTTCTTCGTCAACAGGATCCATTCATTCCCTGATACATATGTCTCATACCTCAAGAACATGATCAGGCGCGATTTCGGTTTCGCCAATGTTCCTGTCGAGATTTCTCTCAGAGAGAGAAGACGCAACCCCAGCCTGAACGAGAAGGGACCGTCAAAGACCGAGAGGGAGATCAGGAAGGTGATGAGCAAGCCCTCCCAGAAGAAGGTTACAGGCGGAACGGCCAGAAAGCCCGGCGGAAAGGCCAGAATGGGAAAGGAGAGGGAAAGAGCGGAGAAGATTGTCCGCAACCAGAAGCAGAGGAGAGCCAATGGGAAAGGCTGAGGAGTGGGGTATCAGGGCAATAGCCTTTGACATCGATGGAACCCTGTATCCCAAGTGGCAGATGGATGTCAGACTTGCGGCAGCCTCCATTCTCCACCTGCCGTTCTCTCTCCGTTACAACCGTATCAGACAGAGGATCCGCGAAGAGGATGGAATGAAGGACATTCCAGTCAGTTCCCTTGAAGCACTGAGGAGACGTGAGTGCATCATGATGTACGGAACCGATGCGAAGCTGGATCATTTCATCGGAAAGGAGGAGAGAGTCCTCAGAAAACCTTGGGAAAGGCTCTTCCGTTCCATCAGGCCATTTCCGGGAATGCGTTCATGTCTGGAAGAGGCTTCTGAGAAATACCGTCTGGCTGTTCTCTCGGACTTCCCGATAGGTTCGAAACTGAAAGCCCTCGGAGTTGAGGACCTTTTCGAGTATAAAGCCTCTGCGGAGGACTCAGGAGCTCTGAAGCCATCTCCCGTACCGTTCCGTGTCATGCTCGGTGTGCTAGGACTTGAGCCGGGAGAGGTTCTGTACGTCGGGGACAGCGAGAGGAAGGATATTGAGGGGGCCAGCAATGCAGGATTGCGCACCGCCCTTATTTCTACTTCATCCCACAAGGTGTATAGTATAGCTGATACGGTCTTCTCAAGCTGGGATGAATTCCGTGATACTATAATAAGATAAGGGGTGCCGCCATGCCTGATATTCCTGTTCTGTCCATCGTTCTTGCCGTAGCGCTTGCTGTGCTTATCAACTTCATCATCAATCTGATAATCCGCAGGAAGGATAAGAACAGCCGTACGATGAAGATGGTGGCTGACCAGATCCAGGCTTTCAGGAATGAGGTGTCTGCGACTGTCGAGCGTATTACGACCATGGGGCGTGACACACTTCAGAATGTCGATGCCAAGACAACCGAGGCTTCCGACATGGTCAGACAAGTCGCAGAAGGTCTTGAGACGCTCTCGGAGCACAGCAGGGATCTCGCGGCACTTCAGAGCGTGTGTGTCAGTTACAAGAACGCGCTTGAGAAACTCCGCATAGCAACCGATCAGGCAGAGGCGAGAATACAGGCAGTACAGGATGAGGTGAGGAAGGCGGAAGCTGTCGATGAGTTCGTCCGCCAGTTCCAGGCAGAGTCAGAACGGCTTCTGAATCAGATGCAGGACATGAAGGCAGAGTACACACGCCTTGTCGCATCCACAGAAGAGAGCCTCAGGGCAGCCGGAGAGGTTCAGAAGAACGAGAATCAGGACATGCTTCAGGAATTCTCCGTATCCCTTGAGAGATTCAGGGAGCAGTTCTCAGAGTTCGTCTCCTCAAAGCATGCCGACTTCGAGGCATATCTGGCAGAGGAAGCCAGAAAGACAGAGGAGGCTGCTGCCGATGCACAGACCCGCCGTGAGGACATCCTCAGAAGTCTGGACGAGGGAAAGGATGATCTCTCAAGGATGAAGGCATCCCTTGATGAGGAGCTTGAGATCATCAGGAACACGGCAGACAGCCTGAAGACGGATTCAGCTGCCGCGATCGAGACATTCAACTCTGAAGTCGAAGTTGCGAAGAGCACCCTCTCAGCCCATTCTGATGACTGTATGTCCGGTATCGACAGATCATTCACTGCATTGAAAGATGAGCTTGATGAGCTTTCAAGATCACAGGCTGATGACATAGAGAGAAGGAAGGCCCTGCTCTCAGATGATGCGGAGGCCCTCGTTACGAGAGTGTCTGGAGAGATCGATCAGAAGAAGACCGAACTCTCGTCCTTTGCTGACAGCACGCTTTCCTCATTCTCATCATCTGTTAAGAGCTGTGAGGAGGAGCTTGACGGTCGTCTCACAGAATTCTCCGCAAGGCTTTCTTCTGAAAAGGAATCGCTGTCAGGAATGCTGGACAGCGTGAGAAAGGATGCTGCAGAGGCCGGTGACAACACAAGGCTTGTCGTGGAGGAGGCTCTGACACGTCTCAGCGAGGCCCGTGAGGGACTTGATGCGGACAGGAATGCCTTCATCTCATCCTCACATGATGCGATAGCGAAGAGTTTCTCTGAGCTTATCTCCTCTGTTGATGCAAGTTTCGGAAAGATCAGGGAGGACGGGGATGCGTTCATAGGGAATATCGCGGAACGTGTCTCTGAGACAAGGGAGACAATCGCGATGCTCTCTGAAGGTGAGCAGTCAAGGATAAAGGCCGCGGTCGAGAGACTTCAGGAGCTGGATGACAAGATCAGGATGTCCGAGGAGCAGCTCTCCGCGCTCTCCGAGCAGATTACTTCCACCAGGGAAGAGCTCTTCGCAGCCCAGCAGGACAGGGGAAGGCTTGATGCCGAGCTGGAGGAGAGGAACAAGGAGCTTGAAAGACTTAAAAGTGACATGGAGGAGCAGAAGGCTCTCCGTATCAATGAGGAGGCCGCTCTCGTCCGTCTCAAGCTGCAGATCTCCAATCTGAAGAAGGAGAATGCGAAAGCAGAGGAGAAAGCTCCGCAGGCAGAGCCCAGAAAGAAACCGGAGGAGATGATTGACGAGTTCCCCGATGATATCTTCACAGGCAGTGTCGAGGAGGTCGACCTCTCCGATGATGAGGACTGAGGGATTCTTGCCTAATGTCCTTTCTTAATGGTAGGTTTTCTGTATATGAAGAAGAATACGGCGCATGGTGATGATGATTACGCCTATGTATATGTTGTGAAGAATCCGTCATACAACGATGTCTCTCTGTGTGCGTGGGACAGCGTGCTGTATGGCGGCACTCCTGTAATGTATGAGACGAGGTTCGGTCTTGATCTGGGCCTTGTCGTCGGTCCGGCTCCCGTTCCAGGCAATGTCTATCAGCCGGGATACAGCAGTGTTCATGGCGCATGTCTTCATTTCGGTGGGGAGTCGGAAGAGGATGATGTCAGATACACAGAGGAGGAGGGACAGCATCAGTGCGACGGCTGTTTCCACTGTCAGATAGCCAGAGAGCCTGAGAAGATGAAGGTCGACGGAGATGTGTCATGGATAGATCATCTGGCGACTCCATCAGAGATGGCACGCTATACGGAGAACAGCAGCAAGGAGGAGTATGCGCTCCGCATCTGCAGGGAGAAGATAAAGAAGCACAATCTCGGAATGAAGCTTGTGACAACCCACTTCCTTCTCGGAGAGCCGAAGGTCATATTCTTCTTCACGGCCGAGGAGCGGGTGGACTTCCGTGAGCTGGTGAAGGACCTTGTCTCTGTATTCCGCATGCGTATCGAGCTGAGGCAGATCGGAGTGCGTGATGAATCGAGACTGATAGGAGGACTCTCGGTCTGTGGCCGTGATTACTGCTGTCATTCGATCACAAGGGAGATGGATCCCGTCACGATAAAGATGGCCAAGGAACAGAATCTCTCACTGAACTCCATGAAGATATCAGGGCCATGCGGAAGACTGCTCTGCTGCCTTGCCTACGAATATGACTATTACATGGAGGAGAAAGCCTCCTGTCCGCCTGAAGGAACGAGGATCAGGCTCGACCGTGAGCTCTGGAAGGTCAGTGAGATCAACATACTCTCAAGAAAGATAACGCTCTCAGCCTCTGAGGGCCGTACGATCTCCATTCCTTTCGATGAGGTCTATTTCAACAGTGATACCGGCTTCTGGGAGGTTTCAGAGGAGTATCAGGAGGATCTGTTCTCCACCTGATGTCTGGTATTCTGCTATAATCACAGCATGGCATTCCTGGATGAACTGTACAGCTTTGTTGACGATGGGAAGGTGCTGGTGTTTCCTACAGAGGAGAGCGCCAGAGCATTCTCCGTCAGCTATGTACTGTCCAGAAAGAAGGGAATGCTGGCTTCCTCCGTACTTGCTTTCGATACCTTCTCAAAGCTTTTCTATCCTGATTCATCCTCAGAGGCGGCTGAGGCTGACAAGCTGCTTTTCTCCGCCTATGTCGCCGCAGTTCTCGGCGATGATCTGAAATACTTCGCGTCTGATGAGTACCCCGAGCTCAGATCGGGTCTGAAGAGCGCTGTAAGGGCAATGCTTGAAAGCCTTCCTGAAGCTGACAGACTTCCACTACGGAGCCGTGACGCCCTTCATGATATCCTTCTGATATCCTCCAGCTACAGGGACTTCCTGAAAGCCTCATCCCTTTCTGACAGATCATTCACTGAGCCCGATGTGCATGAGACGGAGAGGGAGCATGTTGTCGTGATGCCATCAGCGTTTCCTAAGGAAAGAAGACTGCTGAAGGCCCTTGAGCCTCTTTCCTCAGTGATGGTCCTGGATGCACCTCCTCAGGAATTTCCTCCTCTTTCCGTATATACGACTGAGAAAGAGGAGATCCGTGCGCTATTCATATCAATAAGGAAGCTTCTCGATGAGGATGTCCCGTTCTCGGATATCATCATCACGGTATCAGATCCGGAGAGACTCCTGCCGTATCTTTCTCAGGAAGCCTTCCTCCATGACATACCCATAAGGCTTGTGACAGGATCGTCACCTCTTGACTCATCATCGGGCAAATTCTTCTCTCTTCTGAAGAACATATACGAGTCATCATACTCCCTTGATTCACTCAAGGCATTCTTCCTCGATCCCTCGATGCCGTTCTCTGATCCCGTCGTTCTCCGCCATTTCATCTACCGTGCCGTCGAGGATGCCATAACATCCGCACCGGATCCTGGAAATGACAGATACAAGAAGATCCCTGAGGAGCTCGGAGGAAAACTCTATGGCAGTTTCAGGAAGATCCTTGACAGCCTGATGAGGGAGACCCGTCCTGATAAGGTCATTCCTCTTCTGCACTCGCTCTCATCCCTTCTCTTCATTCCTGAGGAGTTTTCCCTCTCTGAGGAGGATGCCGGAGTGTACTCCTTTGCGATGAATGAGCTCAGTCTCTTCCTGGAAAGCGCCAGGATGGCATCATCTGCAGGGTATAATGCCTCCGTGCCGCTTTTCCCTCTCTTCATCGAGTATCTCGGTAAACGCCGCTACGTTCCGCGGCAGAAGAAGGAAGGTATAAGGATATATCCCTTCGGACAGGATGCGGCACTTGTATCTGAATACAGATTCATCATCGCGCTGAATGAGGAGGAGTGTGGAAGGATTGTAAGGGATGCATCGTTCCTTTCAGATTACGAGCTCTCGTCGCCCAGAGATGAGAAGAAGATCACCTCTGATATCCTCCGTGGCTACATGGCTGTGACAGGGCATCTTCTCATGAGCGCGTCATCAGAGACATATGGCGGTACTGTGCTTCCCCTGATGGAGCTCAGACGGGAAATCTGTCACGCACCATCAGATCCCTGGAGGAATGAATGCGGTGAATACGCTTCATCCATCTATCCTCTGCAGGCTGAAGGCAGACGGAATGCGCTTGTCTCCTCCCTGAAGATCTCCGGAAAGGATGTCACATACAGCGGGAAGGGTAAAAAGCTTGAAACACCGCTGAGGCTTTCATTCTCCGCTGCCGACAGCTACGAGCACTGTCCTTACATGCACGCGCTTCAGTACAGGTTCTCACTGAGGAATCTCCGGAAGTACGTCCCTGACACCATGGATCATCTTGAGATAGGATCGAGACTCCACTCCGTGATGGAAAGGTTCTATAAGGAGGGAGGTCGTGATCCTGATAGCAGGATACCAGTCCTGTTTGATGAGGAGATGGCTCTGTGGATGGACGGCAAGAGGCTGTCGGACGGAGTCGTGACTGAGATGAGGAAGTCATCCACAAGGCCGTCCAGAATGCTTGTGAGCTATCTGAGATCGATGTATCTCGGCAATCTGATCCGGGTATCAGAGATGATGAATGATATGTCATCTCCTGTTCCGGGATTCGGACTGGAAGAGGAGCTGTCCCGTGATTTCCCCTCTCTCGGATTCTCCATCTACGGCATCATCGACAGGATGGCGGAGCTCCCGGACGGCGGAGGTGTGCTCTTCGATTACAAGAAGGGGCGCAGGTTCCGTTCCGATGATCTTGAGAGGAAGAGCCTGCAGTTCTACATCTACCGCCTGCTTTCGGAGACAGGATCACCTGTGTATCCGGAGAAGGCTTACTTCGTGACGCTCCGTGATGCGGTGCTGTCAGAGGTCAGACTTGATCTTGGTGATGAGGATATCATCAGGAGGCTTTCAGAGGATGCTGACGGTATAAGAAACGGTTTCTGGAGGGCTGTCTCCTCCGATGAGAACTGCAGGGGCTGCCAGTACAGAGGAATATGCAGAAGGAGGTTCAGCATACGATGACATTCAGCGAGCTTCTTCAGCAGAAGGGAATAAGGCTGTCAGATGAGCAGATGGCAGCGGTAAGGGCAGAGCGTGCAGCTGTCGTGTCCGCAGGTGCGGGGTCAGGAAAGACTACTGTGCTCTCACTCCGTTTTGTGCGTCTTGTCCTTGAGAGGAAAGCTCATGCTGATGAGATTCTGACTCTGACATTCACAAGGAAAGCCGCCGCTGAGATGTATGAGCGTATCTATGGTCTTCTCTCCTATGCTGCGGAGCATGATGAGTACGCTGCGGAGGAGCTCTTATCACGGTTTCCTAAGGCAAGGATCTCCACTCTCGATTCGTTCTGGGGTGAGATAGCGCGTACCGATTCGCTCCGGTATGGAATCATGAGGGACTTCTCCCTGATGGAGGCAGATGACCTTCAGGATATAGTGCGCATGGTCTTCGATGAGCTTTCAGAAGACCAGAGCCTTGATGACGCGTTCGTGCTCCTCTCCTCATCGTACTCGGAGGATGAGATCCTCGGGTTCCTGATGAGAGTAGCTTCTGACTTTGCCGATGTCATAACCGGTTTCAGCAGTGAAGGAAACATGGAGTCATATGAGCTGTACCGGAAGCTTGTCGCTCAAAGGTATCTTCCGGCTTTCGACTCCGTTCTTGACGAGCTTGAACGTCTGAATGACGCTGATCCCGATTCCAAACTATACGAAAGCATAAAATCATTCCTGTATAGGTATAGAAATAATGAAATATATATTCCTGACTTCAGTCTGAATCTGCTGAGGCGGAAATGTGACAAGGAGCTTGCCTCCCTGATCAAGAATGTCTACCGTCCGATGAGGGAGAAGGTTCTGGCCTCATTCGCGATAGAAAGAAGCAGGGATTATGCGGATGCCGTGTCGCGGCTTCTTGAACGT
>CALXON010000100.1 GCA_944389985.1 uncultured Spirochaetaceae bacterium
TTCAATAGGTAGTCGGTTCAAGTCCGATCAGCTCCAGACGCCAACTCTCTGGAAACAGGGCGTTGTTTCATTTTCAGAGGAAATCCTGAATCCGGCACGGTATACCACAATTCAAAGCCCATAAAGCTTACTCATTGTCATTGCCCTCATTGATCTGAACAGTCTGGATTTCAAGCATCATCCTGTCGAAATCGCTCTGATACAATTTGTCCTGAATGACCCTGTACTTTTCAAACTCACTCAGGGCATGTGCTTTTGCAAGCTCTGCAGATATCTTCCCATTATCCTTGAGTACATCCTTGTCCCAGAGGGTGAGAAAACTGTTGAGACGCTCTTCCCAGTCTTCCATGGTCATTGGAATATGTCGCTCGGCCATGTCCTCAGCAAAATCAAGGTATGCTGATACGATACGTTCAAGCTTTCTCAGCTCATCTTCAGAAAGATAGTTCTTGGCAACGATGACATCATAGCTGTGGATTTTCCCATTTGGTGAACCCTCCCAGTTTGTAAGGCCCATATGCTCCTTTTCAGCGTCTGCCCTATTATAAATAACCTCGGCTGCGGTCTGTCCATGAACGCTGTAATGAAGCTTGTTCTGAACAGCTGAGAAGAAACGGTGAGTGGCTTTTGCAGATGGGTCATAATCCACAGCAGTGGCATAGATGTCAGTAACTTTCTGATAGAATCTCCTTTCAGAAAGCCTTATCTCCCTGACTTTCTCAATAAGCTTGTCAAAGTATTCTTTAGTAAGCTGCGAACCACCATTTTTAAGCCTTTCATCATCCATCACCCAGCCTTTGATGGTAAAATCCTTGACAATGGTATTCGCCCACTTTCTGAACTGCACCGCACGCTCATTGTTTACCTTGAAACCGACAGCAATGATCATCTGGAGATTGTAATGAATGACATCCCTTGATACTTGTCTGTTCCCTTCGGTTTGAACTATTTGAAATTTTCTAATAGTTGCCTCAGGAGAAAGCTCTGAGTCGTCAAAGATTTTCTTAATATGAACATTGATGGTAGGAACCTCCACCCCATACAGTGTCGCCATCATTTTCTGCGTAAGCCAGATGTTCTCATCCTCATAGCGCAGTTCCATGCTTTCATCAGAACCACCTGTGGCAGCGACGTAAGTCAGATACTCAGCAGCTGAAGAACGTACAAGAGAAGTGTTCTTTGTTTTGCTCATCCTTCCATCTCCTCAATGATTCTGTCCATCTCTTCACGCAGAACTTACTCTCTGGCCACAATCTATCTTATCCAGGCAATAACGATTGATAAGTTCAATGACAGTAATCTTTGCTATCTTAACACCTGGAGGAGAATCAGCATACAGAAATACAGGCATCATGATTAAGAGATTATATATCTGTCAGTTGATGAGTCAGCAGGCTATGACATACCTACCTGAGTAAATCCCGTCGCTGTTCTTTTCTTATAGTTTTAAGATTCTCAATGAATATCTCTTTAGCAAGTCACATACTATGAGGGTAACCAACAAAAGGAGAATCAAATACTATACGATAGCCTATATATCGACTATGGTTATAACTATGAAAAAGATCTGTCTTTTGTTGATTATCCTTGGCCTTTTTTTATTTGGTTGTACAGCACCAAATAGTAATGACTTGTCTGAAAATTCACCATTAGAAGATCCTTCAGATCCCTCTAACCCTCCAAGTGAAGAAATACCGGAAGGCCCTGTTGATCCCCCAAAGAAACCTGATGAAGCAGAACTTATAATACTAGAAAGTATAAGGAATTCATTTGGTACAGCTGGAACTGAAGCTCAATACTATCTAGAAAGTTGTATAGAAAGTATGACTGGGGATAGCTCAATTGTAACCAGCCTCCCTGGTATAAAATACACTATTAAATCATCGGAGAATGGAAAATCAGCTAAAGGAACCTTCTACGTTTTAGATAGAATTGATAACCAATTCACATGGAAAGCAGATATAACGTCATATGAAATTACAGGTAAGCACGACCAAGGTGAATACAAGATAACAGGAACAGCTACTTATTCAGGAATAGGCACTGATAATACTAAAATAAAATCTACCATAAATTCGGAAATGGAAAATTATTTGCCGACTTTCTTTATAAACGAAGGAGAGGAAGATGATCCTGCATTCCTAATAACAGAGGGCAACCTAACATTTTATCTTAATACTTTAGATAACTATAATGGTAGTGATAAATTATTAATAGGATCATTAGGTGGAAATTGTAGCTTTATTGGTGATGATAATAAAATTCATATTTATGACCAGCTTGTTAATTACTATGATATAGGAGACCCACATGGACAAACTCTAAATGAAGGGTATGAGAAAGTAGATAATACTTATTTCTGGCCATGGTGGCTTCCATATTGATTGAAATATTAATTATGATTTTAACCTATAGATAAATAATTTGCTCGGATGCTGGAGTACAACCGGCATCCTTTTTATGTACAAATTCTCTCAGAAAGAAATTAACGAAGTATCGTCATATGTGATGCAACCTCCCAGAGGCCAATGAAAAATAGTAAGAACTGGATTTCGAGCTAAATTACTCACAATAAAGACCCTCTGAACTGTGAGCCATTTTCTAACCCTTAGTCATGCATATAAATGCGTCACGCACAATATTCACATGCTATAGAAAAGAAAAAGCCCCACGGCGGAGAAAAAGGAGGTAAACCGCATTGTGGGGAACAAAAGGAGGTTAGAATGGAAGTCTTGCTTCCGATTCGTCCATAAATATATTGAGTTCAGACCTTTTTGAAAAGTACTATTCAGACTATTTTTTTGGATTTTTCCGACTTTCTTAAAAATTAATATAAAATTATCGTCCTCTTAATCCTTTTGACAGAATAGAGATGGAATTCTCACCTCAGAATCTTTCTTATATCAAGATTAGGCTCTCTCCACCCCGCCATATCAGCAAGGGTACGGAAACCGGCCCTGTCCGGGCCATGGAGATTCATGATGAATGAATAGTAGCTCTCCTCACTCTCTCCGAAGAGATCATAGCCTTTCTTGGCGATGCAGTCAGGAAGAAGAGTCCTCTGCACATAAGCCATCGAATCAAGGTATTCAGACATCCTCAGATAACCGTCATTGAGGATCTCCCTAACATCCTTAGGTCTTGTGACCGTGAACCAGAAGCCTCTGCCACGTTCCTCAGGAACAGGAGAGAGATGCTCGAATATTATTGAATCAGCAAATGGTCTTGCTCCCCTGCCGAATGAATTCAGCTCATCCTTCTCAAGAGCCTTTCTGGCCACTTCAGGATCAGGAAGCTTCTGTCCCTCGGGCTGAAGGACATAGGAGACAGGCAGAGCCGGGTTGAGTTCTGCCGTGACAGGAAACTTGACAGTATTCATGAGCTCCTGAAGGATCTTCGCCTCGACAGGAAGTTCCGAGAGCATGAAATGCTTCCCGAGATAGTCAAACCCATCCGTTCTTATCTTTCCGAAGATTCTTGAGATCTCCCTCTGTGCCTCCTCATATGGCAGAGATGGGAAATCATATGGAAATGATGCGATGAAATTACAGCAGCGGACCGACTCCTCATATACATTGTTCAAATACTCATCATCCACTGGAATGAAGAACATGCGTCCTCCCTGATCCAGAAGGGATGCCACATCAGGGGCATAGATCTTCAGAAGATTGTCTGGGAGAAGGAATGATGAGGACTGGGGAGAAGGAATAAGACCGAATGCACGGTCTATCGTATATCCGAGGACAGAAAGAGGCATGGCGGAAGGAACGAGTATCCACCTTTCAATCCTGCCATCATCGGCATCCGCGTACTCCCTGAGGTCACGGAGCTGTTCAGGAGACATGCTCCTGAACTCCATGACTATCCTGAGCGGTATGATCCGGAAGAACGGATTTGACCGCATCAGCACTTTATCAAGCTCAGAAAGGCGTAACGTGAATGATGGCTCTTTCTGCATACTCTCCTCTAGTTCTTCATTGAGAACGGCTGCCTCGTATTCTCAAGAACATCTCTCCAGAGTGAACCCTCAGTGTCGACATGGCTGCGCTTGGAGACAGCGACCTTTATAGGAACATAGACATACTGGTTGTTCACACGGGATGCTATGCACTGGGTCTTTCCAGCCATGGCGGCATGTACGGCATGGGCTCCGATTCTCGCACAGTAGATCGAGTCATAGCTGTTGGCCGGGGCTGATCTGATGATATATGAAGGATCGATGTACTTGATGGACGTCGTTATACCCTGCTCTGCGAAGAACTCCTTGATGCGGTTCTTGAGGAATATTCCGATGTCATGGTACTTGATGTTTCCGGAAGCGTCTGTCTCTCCTGTAGGAGGAGCGAACTCCTGACCCGCGCCTTCTGCGACAAGGATAACGGCATGACCGCGCTCAAGCAGTCTTCTCTTCACATTCTCAAGAAGTCCGTTGGGACCATCGAGATCGAATGGAGACTCCGGGATAAGACAGAAGTTCACGTCTGACTGTGCAAGGGATGCGGAAGCGGCGATGAAACCGGACTCACGGCCCATGACCTTCACAAGACCGATGCCGTTGATGGCACCCTTGGCCTCCACATGAGCTCCTCTGATGCTCGGAACCGCCATTGATACAGCAGTGTCGAAACCGAATGAATCATCGATGAACGAGAGATCGTTGTCGATTGTCTTGGGAACTCCTACCACAGCGATCTTCAGACCTCTTCTCTTTATCTCCTCTCCAATATCGTAGGCACCACGGAGCGTTCCATCACCTCCGATTGATATGAGGATGTTTATATTCATCCTCTCGAGAGAGTCAACAATCTCCTCAACCTGCTTTCCACCACCTCTGGCGGAGCCGAGGATCGTACCTCCCTTCTCCTGGATATCATCGACGACATCGGGATCAAGCGGAATGAGAGGCCATGGAGAGTTCTCGAGAAGTCCGAGATATCCATACTGTATTCCAGAGATCCTCCTGACACCATAGCGGTACCAGAAACATCTGACAACCGCCCTTATGACATTGTTCAGACCCGGGCATATTCCACCGCAGGTACAGATCGCGGCATGCACATGCGCGGGATTGAAGTAGATCTTCTCCCTCGGTCCTGCAAGTTCCAGGGTATCGGAATGCACAGGACGTACAGCGCCGTCAACCTCTTCTGTCTCTATCGAATAGAGGATACGGTCGGTATCCTTCACATAGTCCGCAAGTCCGTCGCCTCCACGTTTCGACATTCTGATAGGGGAATTGAGCTTTGCCTCTCCCAGTCTGTCGATCGTGAAATCATACTGTTGTGTCGTAGCCGTTGTCTTGCCGCTCATACTCAGCCTCCAGTTTCGCGAGCTCCTTCAGATATTCCCTGAAGCGCTCATCAGCATCCGCCTTCGCATCCTTCTGGAATCTGCTGTACAGAAGGATGTATCTATCAGCGTATTCGGTAAGGACAGCACCCTTCCTGTCGGCGCCGCCTTTATGTCTTTCCACCATGGCATGCCCGGTCGATTCCTCAAGATGATCAATCATTGAGCGTGCCTTGGAGTACGAAAGCCCCATTTTCTCTGAAGCAGCGAGAAGTGATCCCGTCTCTCGGATGTTCTCGAGAAGCCAGAGAACTCCGGCTCCCATGAACTTCTTCCCGCTGTCATCAAGAATGTAAAGCTTCGTGCTCAGCTCCATAACTCTCCTGCTGCCTTGTAGATAGTATCAACCAGTTCTTCCAGTCCTTCAAGTTCTACAGAGCAGTATGCAAGACGCAGTGTCCTGCCCATTATGTTGATGGCACCAATCTGGTACTTATCGAGAAGATACTTCCTGAGCTCCTCCGCATCATGGCCGTTCGTATTGAAAGCCATGAAGTATCCTGAGTTGAAAGGATACGGAGTAAGACAGCTCTCACCTTCATGTCTGGAGACTGCCTGATGAACTGCATTATAGCGTCTCTTCATCTCATCGAACAGGGTCTGCTTGTCCTTCTCGTACGATGCACCGTTCTTCATGGCGTTCAGAATAAGGCTCTGTCCAGGCATGTCACAGTTGGAGACTGTGCATCTGATAGCTCCGAGAGTCTTCTTCGTCAGTGCATCGATATGTGCATCGGTGAATCCTTTTGATGCATATGTTATGAAGCCGACCCTGAATCCCCAGACCATCTCCTCCTTGGTTGCCGCATCGCCCTTGATGGCGAAGATGTTCTCATGAGCATCTGCAAAATATGAGAAGAGTGACTCAGGCTCCGTCTCCTCCTCGAAGAAAAGTCCGAAGTAGGCATCATCAGAGATCACGAGGATCTTCTTGCCTGTATCAGCGACTTCCTTGACAGCCTCGACGATGGCAAGAGCCTCCTCATGGCTTGGCGTGTATCCTGTGGGGTTGTTCGGGAAATTGAGGATAATCCTGGCATAATCATCCTTTGTCTCCATGAGAGCCTTCTTCATTCCCTCTGTATTGAATCCGCCATTCTCACCGTAGAACGAGAAGAGCTTGAGCTGGGCATTGGCAAGATCGGTGAAGACAAGATCGTAATTGTCCCAGAAAAGATCCGGGCAAACGACTTCAGAACCCGGTGCGACAAAGAGATCCGCGATCAGGCTGATTGCATGGGTAAGTCCTCCGGTGACTATCGGCACAGAGGTCTTCTTGCCTGCGAGATGGGGGTTCTTCTTCTCCATCATGCTCTTCCAGAGCGCCCTGAGCTCCTTGTTTCCACCACCCGGCGCATATGAGAAGATCTGGGAGGGCCTGAATATGCCATCCTTGAAAGATGAATAGATGTCAGAAAGATAGAAAGGCTCTCCCTTGCTTGTCGCAAGTCCGACTGTGGCGTTATAGCGCTTCGCCTTCTCCTTCGCTTCATCACTCTGGGCGACAATGCCCTTAGGGAAATACATCCTCTGCCCTATAGGGGAAAGGAAACCATAGGCAACAGAATCCTTCAGGATCTCGTTAAGCTCAATAGCAAGGCTGTTCATAAGCAACTCCTCAAGTGATCTTATATATTATTTTCAGAAAAGCGTCAGCTGGCCTGATTCCTCTTTCTCTTTCCGGTCCTCTCCTCCATCCATACCGATGATCTTCATGAACTCCTCCTCAGATACGATCCTGACTCCAAGTCTCTCAGCCTCGGCCCTCTTGGAACCTCCGCCTTTGCCCGCAAGGAGATGGGTGGTCTTTGAAGTGACTGAGGATACGGTACGTCCGCCGCGCTTCTCGATCTCCTTCAGCGCTTCAGACCGTGGATTGAAGTTCTCGAAGGATCCCGTTATGCACCAGACCTCTCCTGAGAGTGTTTTCTCAAGCTCCTCTTCCTTCTCATCCATATCGGCACTGACATGAAGCCCGTGTTCCTGAAGGACAGCGACAGTCTCTCTCAGCCTCTCTGAACGGAACGCCTCAAGGATGTTGTGCGCTGTCACATCTCCGATGGAGGGAATCGCTGTAAGGCCGGATGCGTCATCACTGTCCGCCGCCGCCATGATCTTCCCGATTGAATCAAAGCCGTTCGCAGCGAGCGTCTCAGCACTCTTCCTGCCTATGTCAGCAACTCCGAGAGAGGAGAGAACGACAGGGTAAGGCCGGCTCACACTCTCCCTGACACCCTTGATCAGCAGTGAGATGCTCTTCTCGCCAAGGCCCGGAAGACCTGCTGCCTTTGTGAAATCCGCTGTGTAGATATCCTCGATGCTTCTCAGTATTCCAGCATTGTAGAGAACCTCCACAGTCTTAGGACCGAGGGTCTCAATATCCATCTGATCAGAGGACGCGAAGAACGAGATCCTTCCCTTCACCTGATCAGGACAGGTGTATTCAGGGCAGTACTGCAGTCCGCCGATCTTCACAAGCTCAGTACCGCAGCACGGACAGACATCAGGAATCCTGTATGTCGTATTGCCCTCTTCATTCTTCTCAATGACATTCTCCACTGCAGGGATGACATCACCTCTCTTAGAAATGGAGACTGTATCGCCGATCGCGAGCTCAAGCTCGTCTATATACTCCTGATTATGAAGTGTGGCTCTCCGTATCGTCGATCCTCCGAGTTTTGTCGGGGAGATCTCAGCCACGGGAGTTATCCTTCCGGTGCGTCCGACCTGAACAGTGATCCCCATGAGTCTCGCCTCAGCCTGAGGTGACTCGAACTTGTACGCCACAGCCCATCTCGGATGATGTTCCGTATAGCCGAAACGCTCACGGACATCGAGCTCATTGATCTTGAAGACAAGTCCGTCTATCTCATATCCGAGAGAACGTCTTTCCTCTGTCTTCTTCTTTATGAATGTGTCTATTCCGAAAAAGGCATAGGCCTCACCTTCCAGTCCTGCACTTTGAAGTTTTGAGGCGGCAAGCTCTGCCGATGAATCGAAGAAAGCCAGATGGGGGTTGATCCTGAATCCCAGCTCCTTGAGCTTGGAGAGTATATGGAGATGATCGGGGGGAGTAAGGGACTTGTCGCCCCAGAAGCCCTCATAGCAGAAGATATCGAGAGGAACGAGTCCGGCCTCACTCGATTTCTGCCTCCGGACCGCACCTGCTGCAAGATTTCTGGGATTGGCCGCCTTCTTCGAATCATCGCTTTCCGATGCGTTGAACGCTTCAAATCCTTCCTTGCTGATATACACCTCTCCCCGCACGGCTATATCGATCTTCTCGGGTATCGACAAAGGAACGCTGTGGATCGTCATTATATTCGAGGTCACATCATTCCCGATAATGCCGTTACCCCTCGTGACAGCACGGACAAGGATTCCATCCTCATAGTAGAGAACCATTGATATGCCGTCGATCTTCTCCTCCGCTGCGAATGACAGCGCACCACCCTCTTTCGATATCGAGCGGGAGAAGAAATCGAGAACGGACTGATCGGAGTATGCCTTGTCCAGAGACAGTACGGGAATCGTATGTCTGACTTCTGGAAAATCATTTGTGAGATCCGATCCGACACGCTTTGTGGGAGAATCAGGATGGGCATATTCCGGATACTCCCTTTCCAGAGCTGCAAGCCTGTCGGAAAGCCGGTCATACTCACTGTCCGACACGAGGGATTTCCCCTCCTTGTAATACTTGTCCTGATAGACTTTCAGCTCTTCCGTCAGTCTATCCATCTCTTCCTTGATAGCCATATTCCGGATTATAAGGCAAATACCCTCCTGCTGAACAGGCGGAAAAACCGGAGGGCGGATCCGGAATGCCGGTACGAAGTATGCAATCCCTTGCTGAAACAGATGGCTGATGGTAAGCTCTGAGCATGGCAGAGCGTAAGAACTTCTCGCGCTATAACATGCGCTGCGGCATACTTATCCGTGCCGAGGAAGGCGCTATGCGCATCGGAGAGATAAAGAAGCCGGAGACGGACTCAAGATATCTTTTCCTGACAGCCGATGACTTCTCAGACAGATGCAGCATCCCTGTCGGGGACTCGGTGTATCCTCTCATGGCGAAAGGAAGGACATCCTTCCCCGGTGACATCGTCCTTGCCCTTTTCGCCCCGGACTACGAGAGCGCGGAACTCATGCGCAGGGACCTCGCCATTGAGTATGTGAAGGAAGAGGACACAGAAGAGGAGAAACCGGAGACTCCCCCTGACCTAGAGTACGGCTGGGGAGAGTTCTCCCCTCAGGAGGATGGCGAGAAGAAATACAGGACTACGGAATCGGAGTTCAGTCTCAGCCATGTCGTCCAGCCATCGTACATCAGATACACTGTCACAGCGTGGATGGACAACGCCAACCTCCATATAGAGGCTCCCTGCGAATGGATGGAGCTTGTGAGGGTCGCGGTGGAGAGCACGACGGGCTATCCCGGAAAGAACATACACATCCATCCATCTCCATATACCGCGAAGCATGACGAGTATTTCATCACTCCTGCAGTCCTTGCCTCAATAGCGGCAATGGCCACGATAAAGACCGGACTTCCATCAGAGCTGAGGGATGAGGCGATATATTCCAGACCGGGCATACAGGTCAGGAGATCAACAATAACGGATGAGGAGGGAAAGCCTCTTTCTGAGACGGTATCAATGTCAGTCGACATGGGAGCATGTCCGGTATTCCCTGAAGAATACCAGAGACAGGCCATGGCCGGTCTGATCCCGCCCTACTCCCTGAAAGAATTCAAGGGAACCGTATCCATACAGTGCTCCGGCCGTTACCCCGCCGCATTCGCAGGTTCTCTCGGCTACAGCGAGGCCGTGGCCTCAACGGAGTTCCACATTACAAAGCTTGCGGAGGACGCATCCCTCACACCGTATCTCTACAGGGAGACCATGGAGAGGGAGAAGAGGAAATTCACTGACTACCTTCCCGGATTCGAGCTCGAGGAACAGAAGAAGACTGCAAGAAAAGCTGTCCAGATGAGCACATATGAACGGAAATGGAGCGCGAATACATTCCAGAAGAGGGATTTCGGACTTCTCGGGTACATCAGGGGAATAGGAATGGCCTCGGCTGCAGGTGTATCGGGATTCTCGACCGCATTCTCGAAGAAGACCGGATTCAGCGCGGTCATGACCTATACGCAGAAGGGAAACATCACTGTGAACACCTCTGCCATATCACATCCGGGAATAATGAGAAGATGGAGGAAGATCATCTCCGACAGGATATGTCCTGAACATCCTGAGCGTGTGATCTTCCTTGACTACAATCCTGAGACTGTCGATACAGGACCGGACGTACTTTCCCGCATCATCGCATCATTCACACCACAGCTTGACAGCGCGGCGAAGAACCTCGCTGTACTGAAGGAGAGTGAGGCTCTGCCTGTATCACTCCGCTTCGACGCGGAGAACACATACTACCCCTGTGAGTTCGAGAATGCAGGATACGGTACTGCTGTGTGCGAGGTGATGATCAGTGAGAGCGACTACATTCCGGTGGTCACTGAGCTCTGGGCCTCGTTCTCATTCCCGGACATACTCGACGAGACGACGCTCCTGGGATCCGTCAAACGTGCGTTCCTTCTCTCCCTTACGGAGAACGGTGTGACCATTCCTCCCGGCTTCAGAATGCACATCGACATAACATCGACAGGAACGGAAGGACCTGTCGCGTCGGTAGGAGGACTTGTGAAGGCACTGACGGAGGGTGCTCTTGCAAACGCGCTCTATCAGGCGGGAGGAGCAAGGGCCGCCATACTTCCTGTATCGGCGGAGAGACTTGAGAAGGCTCTGAGAAAAGGAGGCAAGGAATGAAGATCGACTGTTCGATAGACGGAAAGACCCTCACACTTTCCCTCAATTCAAACAAGCCCTTGTCGCTGATCCTTTCAGAGAACATCGGTGATGGTGCCGCCGTCAATCACTGCAGAGGTGACATGTGCGGACTCTGTGCGGTTCTTGTGAACGGAAAGCCGATGCTCAGCTGCATGGTCCCCGCTTTCGAGATCAGGGGAAAGGAGATAATCACATTCGAGAGCTTCCAGAAGACAAGGGCGATGAAGGACATAGAGAAGGCATATGAGCTGGTAGGCGCAGCTCCATGCCGTGAATGCTATGCATCCCGTACCATGATCTTCGAATCCCTCATATCAGACGGGGTCTCGGAACCGGAAGAGATAATAAAGGAGCTTTCCATCGTCAGATGTCCCTGCATGGACACGGAGGATGAGGTCAACATAGTGCTGAAGGCAATAGATATAAGGAGGAAGAGACGTGTACGAAGGTCTTAGTTCTCCGAACATCCACACGCCGCACAACATGGCGGAGTTCTCCTCGATAATAACCCACTATCCATCATCAACGATGTGGGCCGGCGGCACATACATCATGACAAGGCCGGACGCCTATCCGTCGAAGGTGATGAATGCAGAGATCATATTCCTCGGGGAGATAGAGGAACTGCACAGATTCCAGAGAAATGACAGATTCGCGGAGTTCGGATCGATGGTGACGCTCGATGAGGTCATGAGTGTCGGAAAGGCTGTCCTTCCTAAGGTCCTCACAGACAACATAAGGGAGATCGGATCAAGACTCATCACGAGACGTGCGACTCTTGGAGGTGCGATCTCGACAAAGGGACTGACAACATCTTTCCCCGGGACCCTTGTGGCGCTTGATGCGAATGTCGAGATCAGGATGATCAAGAAAAAGAGGCTCCACTCAAGGTGGATGCAGCTGACAAGGCTTCTGGACAGGAACGGCACCATCTCACTTCCTCCGCAGAGCATGATCTCAAGAATAAGGATCGCGTTCACTGACAAGAACTGTCAGTTCTTCAGATCGACAGGTTCATTCATGACAGATCCGGAGAATGCCATGTCGGTCTCATTCACGGCATCCCTTGATCAGGATGTGCTGAACAATCCGACAATAGCCTTCACATACCCGAGCCATGGAATACTCTACTCAAGGGACATAGACAATGTGTTCTCATCACTCAGGTTCCCTCTGGATGAGAGTGAGAGAAGGAATCTCGAGATGATCATATTCACCTTCATCGATTCCTCATTCCAGGATCTCTCCGATCTTCAGAAGATCAGGACGAAAGGCATGCTCAGGGCCATTGTCGATGAGCTTAATGAGAAGACACTGACGATGCCGGTACAGGATTAGGAGGTTTCATGGATATCAAGGTGAAGATGAACGGAAGGATATTCAGCGCAGAACTCTTTGATACGGAGTCCGGCAAGGCATTTCATGCACTTCTCCCCCTCTCATTCGAAATGGAGGATACGGATGGATGCATGAAGACAAGATATCTTTCAAAGAAACTTCCTGTTAATGCAGAGTCATGCACTCCCGCAGCGGGGGACATCATCCTCATAGGAGCTTCCTGCCTGAACATCGTCTATGAGGACATTGGCGTGGCAAAGAACTGCACGAGGATCGGCAGGATAGAAGAAAGCGGGGATCTCGCACCTGCTGCAGGCAGGAAAGATGCGGATGTGACGTTCTCCGCATGATATGCAGAGAGGACAGCTGCATGCTGCCCTCCCTCCTGCTTTCTCAGAGTCCTTCAACCTCTTCCGAGTCCGCGATATCCACAGGACTGACCATCTCGGCTGTCATCTTCTCATCAGCTGTCCATCTGAAATTGCTGAAGAGGATATTCTCCGCATTCCTCATGTAGACAGCGGTAAGAGGACTTTCTATGACCGAAGTTCCCTCACATGGTCTCAGATCATGGAGATTCTTGGGCCATCTTGTCTTGTGGCTTATATCTATCGAGATGTTCTCGAAACGGATACCGGAGATGTTGCCCTTCCCGTTTCCGTCCTTTGTGCCATAGACTGTTATGCCATTCTCCGTATCCGCCATGATGTTCATGAATACAAGGTTCCTCACATGGCCGATCTTCGTATCCTTCCTTCTCGGAACGGCGGTGATGGCAATGGGTTCAGCCTTGCCCCACCAGTGATCAGAGGAGAACATCCTCGTCTCTATCGATATATTCGAGAATATGCAGTTCTCGACAGAGCCCTCATCCCTGAGCTGGATGGAGATTCCCCTGTTCGTTCCCCTGATGACACAGCCGTTGACGACGATGTTCCTGAAGAGCATGGTGCTCTCAGAACCGAACTTTATTGCAGCGCTTGTCGATGAGAGGATGCAGTTGGAGACTGTGATGTTCTGGCACGGACCATACTTCTTCGCACTCTCGGTGTTCTTGAATACAATGCAGTCATCTGCTCCTTCGATGAAGCAGTTCGCTATCCTGACATTCTGGCAGTGATCCGGGTCGATACCGTCAGAGTTGGCAAGGCGTGTGTTGTTGTAGATACGGATTCCGTCTATGAGTACATCGCGGCATCCGATCATGTGTACTGTCCAGAACGCGCTGTGTGTCAGCGTGACATCCTTTATCGTGAGGTTATGGACATTCTCCAGATAGAAAAGAGGCATCCTCGGATAGAATGAACCATCGATGTGCCACTTCGTCACCTTGCCGTAGAAGATCTCCTCATTGCCGTCGATCGTTCCGGAGCCGGTGATCCTCACGTTGTCCGCTCCAGCGGAATAGATGAAGTAGAGCTCTGGCTTTCCCTCATAGTCGCAGTTCTCATATGTAGGAACATCAAGAAGGACCTCCTTTCTCTCAGCTGAGAAGAGATTGAAGTCATCCATGTTGTCAGAAGCTTTCAGGACTGCTCCGTTCTCGAGGTGGAACTCCACATTGCTTTTCAGGACTATACTGCCAGAACGATAGACATGACCGCCGGGAAGAAGAACCCTGCCTCCGGTCTCCGAACAGGCATCTATTGCTTTCTGGATTGCTGATGCGTCATTGGTCTTTCCGTCTCCGGCCGCACCGTAATCGATAATGCTGTATACCATCACTTACCTCCGAAATAGATTCTAAGAGCATTGTCGTAGAATATTCTTCCGACATCGGATGCTGGAAGCGCATCCTTTATGTAATCAATGAACATCTTCACGGTCAGCCCCGGACGAGCGATCGTTGTCGGTACATCTGTTCCCCACATCAGCCGGTCAGGTCCCACGATATCGAGGGCGATACCGATGAACTCCTTCGCTGTCGGGAACGGATACTCCTCAGGTCTGACCTTCCAGTGAAGTGCCGCGAGGTCAAACGAGATGTTCTCACGGTTCATCACCGTAAGTCCCTCAGTCAGTTCCTTCCTGTGATTCCTTCTGGGGCTCATGAGATGACAGACAACTATCCCGAGCTCCGGGAAGCTGTTCGCGATATGTCTTACCGCCGCTGGCTGGTTGCTGCCGTCGCCCGGGCTTCCGAGATCGAATGCAACCACGCCTCCGCGCTCTGCGATCCTGCCGTAAATATCCATCATGAACGGTGCATCAAGAGGGAAATCAGGGTGCTCTCCCATTATCCCGCAGCCTGTCGACATCTCGAATTTGAATATGCTGAAACCGAGATCATCCAGAAGATGGGACAGTATCTTCTCATGGCTTCTGCAGAACGGATCAAGAGTGGCCGCAGCCTGGAAACGTTCCGGATACTTCTCCACCACCTCCTTGAGATAGTGATTGTCAAATCCCAGAAGGCCTCCCTGAAGGAGCACAGACCTCTCTATACCGTTCTCATCCATCAGACGCAGAAGGGATTCAGCGGTGAAATCCCTGTCTCCGTATCCTTCCGGAACTATGTCCGCAACATCTCCTGTGGACCACATTGCCTTGCCGTTTCCTATCGCCCTGAGCTCACCGTCAGCACCGAATCCGGCAAGCGTTCTGAACACATGCGCATGCGCGTCAATTATTTTCATATAGAGAAATACTAAGGTACGGAAACAGCGCTGTAAATCTGTGATTTCTTGGACTGAATGTCAAGAAAAGATAAATTTTATCAAGAAAAAACATCTGTTCAGCTTTAGAATGACATTAGAAAATCATTAAGACGGAGGTAATATGAAAAAAGCATTAGTTATAATGATTACCGTACTCATGGCTTGCTCCATGGTATTCGCAGGAGGATCAAAGGAAGTCGATCCTGCTGATCTTACTCTCAGAATGCTCTGGTGGGGCGGAGATACAAGACATACTCCTACTCTCGCAGCTCTTGATGCATATACAGCTGAGACCGGTGTGAAGGTCGAAGGCGAGTATGCTGGCTGGGACGGCTACTATCAGAGAATAGTCACACAGCTCGCAGGCGGCACAGCTCCGGATCTCATCCAGATCGACCAGCCATGGTTCAACGAGCTCTGCTCCAGAGGCGAGGTCTTCGCAGAGATCGATACCTCTCTCGTAGACACATCGACATTCGATCAGGCATTCCTCGAAGGCTACTGCATGTATGACGGTAAGCTCTACGCTCTTCCTACCGGAATCAACGTGAACACACTCGTCATCGACAAGAACATGCTCATCGATGCCGGAATCGATCCTGAGATCCAGTGGACATGGGAGAACATGATCACAGAGGGAAAGAAGATCCATGAGAAAGATCCTTCAAAGTACCTTCTCGCAGCAACTCCTGACCATGTGAGATTCTGGTTCGAGGTTCTCATGGCACAGCTCGCAGGCGGTGTTGTAGGACCGGACAAGGAGATCCTCTTCACAGCCGATCAGGCAGAGCAGGCTTTCAACTACATCCAGCAGCTCTATGACAACGGCATCATCCCGCCATACTCACAGACATCACTCTTCTATCAGAGACTCAACGAGGATCCGAACTGGATCAACGGACAGTATGCGGCATGCTGGTCATGGGTCAGCTCGATGGACAAGGATATCGGCCAGAGAGACATGGAGACAACACAGCTTCCTGTGATGGAGAATGCTGTTGACTCTGGTGTTCTCATGAGACCTTCACAGCTCTATGTCGTATCCAGCAGCTCAGCAAGCGTAACAGAGACTCTCAAGCTTCTTGAGTACATGGTCAACGACGAGGAGGGTGCGGCTATCCTCGGAACAGCAAGAGGAATTCCTGCATCATCAAAGGCACTCAAGGTTCTTGAGGACGCAAATGTTCTTTCCGAGCTTACAGTAACAGCTACAAACGAAGGTGTCGCACAGGCTGGAAAGCCGCAGTCGACATGGCAGATGAACTCTGAAGTCATCGACACAATGCAGCAGGTCATCGACGAGTTCGGATACGGAAGAATCTCAGCAAGAGAGGCTGCAGAGAGCATGATTTCCTCTCTCGAGAGCACACTCTCACGCCTGAAGTAAAACAGGTTCTCAATCAATGCAGGGCCGCACCTCGCGGCTCTGCCCATTCAAAGGGGTAACAGATGAAGAAAAAAACCCTCAAGAGGTTCGAGGGCTATGCATATATAGGAATCTGGCTTTTCGGATTCTTCGTACTGCAGCTTGCTCCTCTCGTGACCTCATTCTGGTATTCATTCACAGACTTCGAGATGATCGGAGGTGCGGATTTCATCGGTCTTGCGAACTATGCGGACATCTTCAAGGATCCGGACTTCCTGCTCTCCCTCAAGGTCACATTCAACTATGTGCTTATCGCAGTTCCTGGCAAGATCATCTTCGCGCTCATAATAGCGCTCATCCTCGCGCAGAAGCTCAGGGGAATAAACATCTTCAGGACACTTTACTATATCCCATCGATCCTCGGAGGAAGCGTAGCCATCTCCGTCCTCTGGAGATACCTCTTCATGGAGGGTGGTGTCATCAACAACCTGCTTTCCGTGATAGGAATACAGGGCCCGAACTGGCTTGGTGATCCTAAGTACGCACTCGGAACGATAAGCCTCGTCACAATCTGGCAGTTCGGATCATCAATGCTCCTGTTCCTTGCCGGAATAAAGCAGATTCCTGTGACATATTACGAAGCTGCGGAGATCGATGGTGCGAGCAAGCTGAGGAAGTTCTTCTCCATAACACTTCCGGAGCTCTCACCTATTGTGCTGTTCAATGTAGTCATGCAGATGATAAACGCATTCCAGGAATTCACTCCTGCATACGTCATCACGAACGGAGGCCCGCTGAAGTCGACATACCTCTACGGACTCATGCTCTATGAGACAGGATTCGAGTTCTTCCATATGGGATATGCTTCCGCACTCTCATGGATACTCTTCGCCATCATCATTGCGTTCACGCTTGTCATCTTCAAGTTCTCTGAACTGCATGTACATTATGGAGATGAATGATCATGTTAAAGAAGAAAAACTCAGCACTCATAGTTTCATACATCATCCTCATCGTGCTTGCATATGTGATGATCTATCCTCTTCTCTGGATGGTCGGAGCATCATTCAAGAGCAATGCGGAGATATTCAGCACGGTCGGACTTCTTCCAAAGGAGCCTGTGTTCGGTGCATTCAAGGCCGGCTGGGAAGGAACAGGCAGGTATGGATTCTCAACCTACCTCATCAACTCATTCGAGCTTGTGCTTCCGACGGTGCTCTTCACTGTCATCTCAGGAATCCTCATCGGCTACGGATTCGCACGCTTTGACTTCCCTCTCAAGAAGTTCTGGTTCGCGATAATGCTCTCGACACTGATGCTGCCGTCGACCGTCATCATCATTCCGAGATACATCTACTTCAAGCAGCTTGGCTGGCTTGATTCCTACATGCCGTTCTGGATCCCCGCACTCCTGGGCTGTACGACATTCTTCAACTATATGTTCATACAGTTCTTCAGGGGGCTGCCGCTTGAGCTTGACGAGTCTGCGAAGCTCGATGGCTGCAACAGCTTCAGAATCCTCATCCAGATCCTGCTCCCGCTCTGCAAGTCCGCGATCTTCTCAGCGATAGTCTTCCAGTTCGTATGGATCTGGAATGACTTCCTGAACACACTCATCTATGTCAGCTCCGTAGTGAAGTATCCTGTATCTCTCGGACTGAGAATGTCCATGGATATCGCGACAGAGTTCGACTGGAACCAGATCATGGCCATGTCCCTCATCTCGATCCTTCCTCCTGTGATCATCTTCTTCGCAGCACAGAAGTACTTCGTTGAAGGTATCGCCACTACAGGTATGAAGAACTAGAGAGGAAGCTCGATTGTCACGGTGACGCCCCTGGCGCCATCGGAAGAGACACACAGTACGGAACCGCCTTTGGAGAATATCCGGAGGCGGTCTCTTATATTCCTTATTCCTATCGATCTGCTCTTCGAGAGAGCCGGATCACCGCTGTCATTGAGAAGCCTCAGTTCCTCCTCATCAAGGGCCATGCCGTCATCCGATACAATGATATGCAGCTTTCCATCCGACACAGAGACATCAAGCAGTATGTTCAGCGTCTCTCCCTCGATCATTCCATGGGTTATGGCATTCTCCAGAAGCGGCTGAAGCATCATGTTCGGAACATTCACGTTGATTCCGTTCTCTATACGCTCCGAGTATCTGAACCTGTCACGGAACCTGTACTGCTGGATCTGGATATAGGTCCTCGCATGCTGGAGCTCCTCCTGCAGAGGAATACCCTGAAGGTTGTCGACTGCAAGCGACGCCTTGAAAAGGGATGAGAGGAGCATGATCATGTGACTCGCGTCATTCTCCTCCCCTGTCAGCCTCACGGTCTTCCAGTAGATGTTGTCAAGCGTATTGAAGAGGAAGTGGGGATTTATCTGCATCTGCAGGGCTCTGTAATCGGAGACCTCCTTCTGAAGCTGCAGATAGTCATTCTTCATGAACTCATCCAGTACGGACACAGTGAGATCATGATAGAAGTTCCCTCCGGACGATGTCTGCATCGAGTCCTTGCCGGAAAGTCTCTCGACAAGAACGTTCATGAAGTCCTGCTCCTCCTTGTTCATCCTGTAGGAGACGAAAAGTCCTATGACGATGAGAGCGATACTCAGTCCGGTAGTGAGATAGATGATCGTCCTGGAAAGGTTGTACAGCTCATTCTTGTCTATATAGAGATCGAATATCCAACCGTATGTATCACTTGTCAGGGAAAAGTGCGCGAGATGCTCCGTAT
>CALXON010000101.1 GCA_944389985.1 uncultured Spirochaetaceae bacterium
CGGACTTTTATGCGGAGTGCGCTTCATGCCACCGCTGTGAGATGTACCGCAACCGCACTGTTTTCTCACGCCCGATAGCAAAACAGAATCCGGAAGTGCTCTTCATCCTTCCGTATCCTGACGGCAGTATGATGCTGGAAGGTGATGACATACAGCTGTTCAGATCCTGGTGGCATGACTCAATCCTCCTCAGAGAGGGAGAGTGGGCCCTGACATCGCTGATCAAATGTCCATCCGGAGAGTGGAACAGGGAGGCGGCGGATGCCTGCAGGGGATACCTCAGGGATGAGATGATGGCGATGCGGCCGTCTGCCATGATAATTCTCTCATCTGAGGCTTCCAGGTATATGCTCCGCTCAGATTCAGACTTCTCATCGATGCTGGGAAGGGAATACAAGGTGAACGGAATCCGTACATTCGTATCATACTCTCCTTCAGAGTACAGAAGGAATCCATCGCTGAGGATGGCGCCCTGGAAGAACTTCCTCTTCATACGCGGAGCCCTCTCCCTTGACGGGAGGAACTCTTGACCTACGCCGGTATTCTGCTTGCCCTGCCGTATGAGGCAAGCTATGCGTATATCGTGCCAGAAAGACTTCTGGATGAAGTAGCGTTCGGAAAGAGGGTCATTGTCCCTTTCGGAAAGCGCAAGATGACCGGCTTCATCATCTCAGTCAGCAATGAAAGGCCTTCAGGAGATTTCGAACTGAAGGAGATCGAGAGAGTCGTCGACAAGGAAGCCGTCTTCAATGAGGACCTGCTTGATACTGCGAGGTGGATGGCCTCAATGTATTTCTCAGCGACAGGCCTCTGCCTTTCCTCGATGATACCCTCGGGAAGACGTGAGAGCGAGGTCAGTCCGTTCTTCGAACCGTCATCATTCAGACCGATCGAGACGCTCTCAGCAGGACAGGAACATGCACTTTCCGTGCTGCGGGAAGAGAAGAACCACATGTATTACATCTTCGGCATCACCGGCTCAGGAAAGAGCGAGGTCTATCTCAGACGTGCTGAGGATGTGATAGCGAAAGGAAAGCAGGTTCTCTATCTGGTTCCGGAGATAACACTTTCCGAGCAGCTTTCAGATGAGGTCTATTCAAGGTTCTCCGGGCGTGTCGCGATCCTCCATTCCGATCTCACACCATCCCAGCGCCTGAAGTCATGGCATGTGATAATGTCCGGAGAGATAGATCTCGTGATCGGAGCCAGAAGCAGCGTGTTCGCTCCGTTCAGATCTCTGGGACTTATCATTCTGGATGAGGAGCATGAGACCTCATACAAGTCAGGTAATGCACCGCGCTACCATGCCCGTCAGGTCGCCCAGTACAGGGCCGCAAAGTGCGGAGCTGAGTTCATCATGGGCTCTGCAACCCCATCGTTCGAGGCCTGGAAACTCATGCGTGAGCAGCGCATACGCCGTATCGACATGCCTGAGAGGGTAGGTTCAGGGCGCTATCCTGAGATCCGTGTGATAAACACGATCAGGGAGAAGAGGAATATATCGCCGGAGCTCGAGACCGAGATAAGGAAGGCCCTGAAGAACAGACGCGGGGTACTCCTTTTCCTGAACAGGCGCGGATACGCATATGGATATGAATGCAATACCTGCGGAGCTCCTGTGACCTGTCCCAACTGCTCTGTATCCCTTACATACCACAAGAAGGAGAACAGGCTTGTCTGCCATACATGCGGATACTCCTCCCCGCCTGTGGATGTATGCCCTGAATGCGGTTCTGTTGATCTCTCTCCGCATGGCTACGGTACCGAGAACATCGAGGCAGAGGCTGCCTCCCTGTTTCCGTCTGCGGTCATCAGACGCCTTGATTCCGACACGAAAGGAAAGGGCAGAGATGAGATGCAGAGAATGCTCCATGACTTCCGTGACGGGAAGATCGACATACTTCTGGGTACACAGATGATAGCGAAAGGCCTTAATTTCCCTTCTGTGTCCCTTGTCGGAGTACTCAATGCCGATTCCTCTCTATCAGTCCCGGATTTCCATTCCTCCGAGCGTACTTTCGATCTTCTCCATCAGGTAGCGGGCAGGGCAGGCCGTTACAGTGATGACGGACTGGTGCTGATACAGACCAGACAGCCGCTCTCACCTGCGATCAGATACGCCGCGGAGAATGATATCGAGTCATTCGTGAGGACGGAGATGGACATGAGGAAGAGGACGATGTTCCCGCCATTCACCCGGCTCATAAACATCACAGTCCGCGGCAGGAACGAGGAGAAGACGGCGGAGACTGCGGAGGAGATCGAGAATCTTGCGGCTGGGCTTGAACCGCAGTTCCCCGATGTAGAGATATTCTCAGCCTCTCCTGCCCTTATTGAGAAGAAGGCGGGATACTTCCGGTATCATGTACTTCTGCGCTCTGTTTCAATGCCGGAGCTTCTCTCCTTCACGCACATTCTTACAGGAAAGCTCCACATACCGTCCTCTATGTATCTTGAGATAGATACCGACCCTGTATCGCTGATGTAGTTGACGTTAAGATGGTACTCTCGTAAATTGAGAACCATGTTGGATATATATACTCTCGGAGAGGATGTTCTCCGCGAAGAATGCA
>CALXON010000102.1 GCA_944389985.1 uncultured Spirochaetaceae bacterium
TGGCTTCGTTCTCTCGAATTTTTCCTTAGCCATCAGTTCCTCCTTGCGGCAATGCCGCAAATCAAAAGATATCTCATAAAGGCCCATGCCTTTATAGTTTCCGAGACATACTGATTGCTTGAGAACTTCTAAGGGTTTCCAGAGGTCGGCACCACGAAGATGACGACAATAGAGTCATACTGAAAAAGACCTACTCTCCCGGAACCACCTTATCGCCTGAAGCAATCGGTTTGGCTCTTTGTCAGACTGATACCCAAAGGGCATAGTCAGACACCTTGACCAATATACGCAAACGGGATTTCTTTGTCAACACTATTCTATTCTTTTTTCTGTAAAAGATTTAACTACGGTCCTTTTACCTCATTAATGCATCCCGACGTACTTGGAAAAGAACATGCGGGAAAGCATCAACATCATTGTATATCACTATATATAGTGCAGCAAAAACAACATGACACAATATATCCCTATCAAAAAGGTACCATCTGCAATTCTGAATATTCAGAGTATTCAGAAAGGATCCTTATGTGTGCCCGCTATGCGCGTATATATAAGTGGTTAAGCTCCTGTTGTCAGGTTTTCCCCTGAACCGGATTTCCACATTGAATTCAGACTCTTCAGATCTCACATCAAGCATCATTCTCCCTAGTCATCTCCGAATCATCAGCCGATATAAAGAAGTCATCACAGCCCGTGTACCCCTCTGGACCAGCAAATAAAGGAAATATCATACGTCCCTGAGAAGAAGTCAGAACCACGCACCTGATGACATTGAGATCTCATTACCTTTTCATTGTTAATTCCTTCATGCTGAAAATGAATGGAAGAAGTGTAAATAAATTCATCATTTATATTCCGTAATAGGTATTTATATACTGTATATAATGTAAATTTATGCCGAAAGGAAAATCTTTCCGATTTCTTTCCACAGAAAGGAGTTTCTGCATTATAATCAGCTGGATTGAATGATATCTAAGGAGAATGACATGTCAGGAAAGAGAGAAGATCATATAACGTGGGATGAGTACTTCATGGGAATCGCCGTACTCTCGTCACTCAGGAGCAAGGATCCCAACACACAGGTGGGGGCGTGCATTGTCAGCCCGGACAAGAAGATCATAGGTGTCGGGTACAACGGCTTCCCTACAGGATGCTCTGACGATGATCTTCCATGGGAGCGCGAGGGAGACTGGATAAACACAAAGTATCCATATGTCTGTCATGCGGAACTCAACGCCATACTCAATTCCCCTGTATCAAGTCTGAAAGGCGCCACACTCTATGTAGCATTGTTTCCCTGCAACGAATGTGCGAAAGCAATCATACAGACAGGAATCAGGAAGGTGGTCTACCTCTCGAACAAGTATGAGAAGACAGACAATACAATAGCCAGCAGGAAGATGCTGGAAGCAGCAGGAGTCGAACTCGAACAGCTCTCCACCACAAGGAAGGAAATCATCCTCAAATTAGATGCATGAACTGATCTACAACTACAGCACACCATTTCTGAAGCCGATGATCCAGGCAGTCTCTGACATGGACAAGGAACATGCGATCGAATGGTCATTCAATGAGATCGAAAGACCGTTGAGACGGCTGAAGCGCAGGTATCCTGAGTATACAACCCCCAGAGACTGCAAGAGGCTCGGAATCCTGTATCTTGAAGGAAAGGTTCCTCTTCCACAGGTGGGAGCTGCGGTTGATGATCTCTACAGGGAGGCCGGGATAATCGGAATAACTGACAAGGTCGGAAGGGCTCTGGCCTTTTCCATCGGAGAAGCCGTATCCTCACTGAAGACCAAGAGTCATGTTATGAAGTATGTCTTCTACTACCTGACGGCACTGAAGATGAACGGAGCTTCGGACAGGGAGATCGAAGGCGAGGCGGAGCGTATGACCACATCATACACTGCGAAGTCCTCCAAGCTTGACTAACAGCGGATGCGGACTGAGAATTATAGTACAGAATAAATGGAGGCGGTATCACAGACCGCTGCCAACCAGGCAGAAGCTAAGCGACCGTTCCACAGCAGGAGATAACTGTGACGATCATAGTGAATGGCACCAAATACAGCCCGGAGAAGGACATGACACTCCTCTCTTTCCTGAGAGAGGAACTCTCACTTACCGGAACAAAAGACGGATGCAGTGAGGGAGCATGCGGAGCTTGTTCCGTCATCATTGATGGAAAGCTTGTGAAGGCATGCACGAAAAAGCTCTCAAAGCTCGATGGCTGCAGTGTGGTCACAATTGAAGGGCTCTCAGAGAGGGAACAGTCTGTATACTCATATGCTTTCTCCCAGGCAGGTGCGGTGCAGTGCGGATTCTGTACCCCTGGAATGATAATGGCGGCAAAGGCCCTGATAGACTCGAATCCTGATCCGTCGGAAGCGGATATAAGGAAAGCCATCCGGGGAAATATCTGCAGATGCACAGGGTATGTGAAGATAGAGAAAGCCATACTCATGGCTGCCGGAATCATACGCGAGGACAAGGAGATTCCCCCGTTCAACTCAGATCCCAGGATATCAGGGACAATGGTCAGGATTGATGCTGTCGAGAAGGCTCTCGGAACGGGTATATTTGCCGATGACATCAGAATTGAGGGAATGTGCTATGCTGCTGCAGTACGGTCTCCGGCACCACGGTGCAGGATAGACAGAATAGATCCGTCTGAAGCGCTCGCAGACCCCAGATGCGTTGCAGTCATCACTGCAGACGATGTGCCATATAACAGACATGGGCATATCACTCCAGACTGGCCGGTGCTGATCCCTGAAGGTGATATCACGTCATATACAGGGGATGCGATCTGCCTCGTGGTATGTACGGAAAGAGATGCCATTGATGAGATAAAGAAGAAAGTAAGGATAGATTATGAAGTCCTGAAAGGCGTATTCACCCCTGAGGATGCGCTTAAAGATGAGATCCTGGTACATCAGGGACAATCAAATGTCTATGATACGGAGAGAATCACCAGAGGCGATGCAGATAAAGCCATTGCCGCAAGCGACATAGTCATAGAAGACACATTCCAGACTCCGTTCACCGAGCATGCATTCATGGAACCGGAATGTGCTGTGGCACTTCCTGACAACGATGGCGTTCTTGTCTATGCAGGAGACCAGTCGGTATACGATGACCAGCGTGAGATAGCAAGGATGCTGAAACTTCCAAAGGAGAAAGTGCGTGTAAGGAGCACTCTCGTCGGAGGAGGCTTCGGCGGTAAGGAGGATATGTCCGTACAGCACCATGCGGCTCTTGCGGCATACATTCTGAAATGTCCTGTGAACATGAGACTCACAAGGCAGGAAAGCCTCTGTGTCCATCCTAAGCGCCATCCGATGAAGATGAAGATGACTCTCGGAGCCACAAAGGAAGGCCGCATAAACGGTCTGAAAGCGGAGATAATTTCCGACACAGGAGCATATGCCTCACTTGGTGGGCCCGTCCTGCAGAGAGCATGCACACATGCATCAGGTCCGTACTCTTTCCAGAATTTCGAGGTCATAGGAAGAGCTCTTTATACAAATAATGTCCCATCGGGAGCATTCCGTGGATTCGGTGTCACCCAGTCCTGCTTTGCCATAGAATCCATGATGGACACGCTGGCGGCGAAGGTCGGTCTTGATCCGTTTGAGATCAGGATGCTGAATGCGCTGAGACCGAGGGATGTCATGCCGAACGGACAGATAGCCTCTCCGGACACAGCCGTACGCGAATGTCTGATGGCTGTAAAGGATGCTTACTATTCCTCACAGAGAACCGGAATCGCCCTGGCAATGAAGAACAGCGGCATAGGTGTCGGATCAGAGGACACAGGGCGCTGTACGCTGTCCATAGAGAACGGGAAGATCCATATAAGATCCTCTGCCGCATGCATGGGACAGGGAGTCGGGACAGTTGAGCTTCAGGCTGCGGCCTCGATTCTCGATCTTCCATCAGAAATGTTCATCGTTGAGCCCCCTGATACAGCACGCACGCCTGACAGCGGTACATCAACGGCATCAAGGCAGACAGCATTCACGGGAGAGGCCGTGAGAAGGGCATCACTGAAGCTGAAGTATGCGCTTGAGAAGAATACGATCGGAGAGCTTGAGGGCAGGGAATTCTACGGAGAGTACACTTTCCATTCAGACCCTATAACAAGCACCAAGAAGAATCCCGTATCACATCTGGCCTACTCCTACTCAGCACAGGTCGCGGAGATCGGGGAAGACGGGAAAGTCAGGAAGATCGTGGCAGCCTGTGACGCAGGCACTCCGATAAACATGACAGCGATCGAAGGACAGATAGAAGGCGGAGTGCTTATGGGAATGGGATACGCCCTCACGGAGAACTTCATCACCGAAGAAGGTATCGTGAAGTCGAAATACGGGACACTGGGTCTTATCCGGGCGACAGACAGACCTGAGATAGAACCTGTTCTCGTGCACTCCGAGATCCTCCCGGGAACCGCATTCGGCGCAAAGGGAATCGGAGAACTCTGCACGATACCGACAGCTCCTGCCATAGCCGGTGCATACAGGAGAATTGACGGTGTAATGAGGAAAAGCCTGCCTCTTTCCGGTACTCCATATTCGAAAAATAAGCTATAGTTCTTTCCATGGACGTTTTAGGCTATTTCAGGACTCTGCTCGACATTCCTTCTCCATCATGGAAGGAGGATGCCGTAAGTTCATTCATAACGATGACGATGTCATCCTTCGGATACCAGATGATCGATGACAGGGCCGGGAATATTCTCTTTTTCCTTCCTGTCAGGGGTGAGAAGGCTCTCATATCCTCCCACATGGATACGGTTCCGCTCGCCGAGACTCCGCATGTGATCGAGGATGATGAATATTTCATGACAGATGGAAGGACAGCACTCGGCGCTGACAACAAAGCCACGATAGCGGCCATGCTCAAAGTCGCAGAGGAAAGTCCTGATGCGATTTTCCTTTTCACAAGGGCGGAGGAGATCGGACTTCAGGGATCGAAGAAGATCACAAGGGATTTCCTTTCTCCTTTCAATATAACAAGGGCATATGTTCCGGATGCGGAAGGCCCTGTAGGAACGGTCATAACATCCGCCCCGGGAAAAGAAGTCCTTGATATAGTCTTCCACGGAAGAACGGCCCATGCAGGCTTCTCTCCTGAAAGCGGGATCAATGCCATCAAGGCTGCGGCTGAGGCGATAGCATCCTCCCCTGACGGGAGAATTGACAGCGATACGACATGCAATGTCGGAACGATCAGCGGAGGAAGCGCTACAAACACCGTCCCGGATACCGCCATGTACCGCTATGAGGTGAGATCACTGTATGACGAGAAGAGGAGAATGATATCCTCCGGGATAATATCAGCAGCGGAAACAGCGGCATCATCCCGCGGCTGTACTGTCGATATAACACGTCATGATCTGTACAGCCCGTATATCATTCCGGAAGACAGTCCTGCGAAGAACACAGCAAAGGAGAAAATCCTCAGCCTTGGACTGCCGTACTCTGAGAAGGCGACCTCAGGTGGCAGTGATACGAACAACATCAGAGCGCTCGGCATCGACACAGTCACACTGACAACAGGCTATGAACACCCGCACAGCACGACTGAAAGGATCGCCAAGAGCGAGCTAGAGAATCTTACAAGGCTTATCTCAGCGCTTGTTTCCTGAAAGCTCTTCCCTGCCCTTCTCCAGAGCTGACCACAGCGATGTGACAAGCATCTTCCTGAAGCGTGGAGGCGCCTTCTCCAGACGCTTCTCAAGAGCTTCCATGCTCACAGGAGGATCGGAGGCAAGCTCGGTGATCATGTGTTTCTCCATGACACGGACCGCAGGAACATTGAAGCGTTTTGCTATTGAATCCCTTGCTATGAAGATCTGCTTCACATAGACCTTCTCGCTCTTTGTCATACGGCGCCAGTCACCTATCTTCTTCCAGGGAGGAGAAGGAGTCTTGACGGCTACAGCTCTCTTCATCCGTCCCGCACACTCCTTCTGGAGTCCATTGACTTCCATCTCATGATCAAGGATATCCTTCAGCTCCAGAAGATGAGCCACATCGGAGAGTGCATACTCTATCTGTACGGGATCAAGAGGCCGAACAAGCCAGTTCGACGTCTGGTTCCTCTTCTTGCCCTCCGTGGCAGGAATACCGAGATACCGCTCCTCAAGCCCCCTGAGGTTACCTGTATACCCCATCAGCACTGCGGGAATGCGTATGTCATAGATACGGAAGATCACAATGCCATAGCGTTTATGGACAAGAGACGCGTCTGACTGCACATCAAAGAAAATCTTCTCCGTATCAGAGAGGAAGAAGGCCTCAAGCCCCTTTTCCGTCACTCCCGGAGCACGGGGATCAATCAGGAAGAAGTTCTCTCCATCGAATATCTGTATCAGGCAGAGGTGTTCTCCATAAATATGGAGATTGAATTCCCCTTCGAAATCAACAGCGATCCTTCCTTTTCTCTCAAAGGAAGGGATCAGTGACCTTATTCCATCATCGCTGTCTATGTAACTGTATGCTGTCATCACTCAATCCAGAGGAGGTTGAATACCTCAGGCGCGGACGGTATGGATGCAGAACCCTTTCCTGCTATGGCCTCAGGCTCACCGGTCGTCACTTCCTGACTCTTCACTGAGAGTACAGGGGCTGCGGGAATTTCCGGAGCGGGTGCTTCCTCTGCAGGTTCAGGGGAGACGACAAACTCCTCTTCTGCAGGCTCCTCTTCCACAACAGGCTCTTCCACAGGAAGAGGTTCAGGTATGAGACTTCCTATGCAGACTGCCGATGCAGAGAGGATGGCGAAGACCGTGACCAGAACAGCAAGAATCCTCGAGAACAGATCGTGTGAGGAAGAAGCGAATACAGCCGCATCCACGACCATCATCACCATCGAGATGGCTGCAGCCATCATGGAACGGGTTCCAGATTCCGCTATCGCCAGATTCATGAGCAGAATGGCAACAACCAGAACTATTATCTGCAGTACGGCATGTCCGTGTTTCA
>CALXON010000103.1 GCA_944389985.1 uncultured Spirochaetaceae bacterium
TCCCTGTCTCCGGAGAGAAGGTATGAGCGTTCATTCTCTGTCAGCTCCACCTCCGCAATCTCGAGGACCACCGTCTCATCATCACTCTCCTCGGGCTCCTCATAGCTCTCGATCGATGAGAATGACTCAGATGTCCTGTAGCCGGAGAGTGTCTTGTCCTTGAGATAGACAGCATCCCTTTCCGCCGATTCATGGAAGGCTGTCACGGCATCCTCTGCCGTCACATCTCCTGAAAGCAGGGAGAGCGACGAGCTGAGGAGCGCAAGGTATCCCTCGTCATTTGAGATGGCGAGGGTTCTGTATCCTGCGCTCCAGAGCGGAAGAGAGAGGAGCGCAAGGAGTATGAAGAGACTAAGCTTCCTTCTGGAAGTGGAGATAGGACTCGATGAAATCATCAATACCCCCATCCATTACAGCCTGGATGTTTCCGGTGCTGTATCCGGTACGGTGATCCTTCACAAGTGTATACGGCTGGAAGACATAGCTCCTGATCTGGTTACCCCAGGAGATATCCTTCTTGGCGATGGCATCCTTCTGATGCTCCTCCTCCCTCTTCTTCTGATAGTACTCATAGAGTCTTGAGCGGAGCATCTTGAAAGCGACATCCTTGTTCATGAACTGGCTGCGCTCATTCTGGCACTGTACGACAATTCCAGTCGCGTAGTGCGTGATTCTGACAGCGCTGTCCGTCTTGTTGACGTGCTGTCCGCCGGCACCGCCTGCCCTGTATGTATCGAGTCTGTAGTCCTCAGGCTTGAGCTCTATCTCGATATCATCATCGACCTCGGGGGATGCGTAGACGGAGGCGAATGACGTGTGCCTCCTCTTCGCTGCATCAAACGGAGATATCCTGACAAGCCTGTGAACGCCCGCCTCTCCCTTGAGATAGCCGAACGCGTATGGCCCTGATATCTTCATCGATACGCTCTTTATACCGCCCTCGTCCTCCTGCAGGTCCAGGACCTCGCACTTGAAGCCGTGACGCTCAGCCCAGCGTGTGTACATCCTCGTCAGCATCTGCGTCCAGTCGGAAGCCTCGTTTCCACCGGCTCCTGAGTGGACGGAAAGGAAGACGTTGTTCTTGTCGTTCTTGCCGTCAAGGAGCGTCTTCAGCCTAAGAGGCTTGAACTTCTCGTCAAGCGCGTTGATCTGGCTCTCGAGCTCCTGTCTCAGACTCTCGTCATCCTCTCCTGAGTAGAGCTCGATAAGCTCCTCAAGTTCATCGATCTCAGCAATCAGATCCTTCCACGGATAGTATCCGTCCCTGAGCATGGAAAGCTCGGAGAAGGTCTTCTCGGCCTTTTCCTTGTCGTTCCAGAAGTCAGGAGCGTTTGTCTCATCCTCGAGTTTCTTTATCTTGTCTTCAGTCCCGGCCTGTTCAAAGACGCCTCCATACAGTGTAGGCTTCTTCCTTGATATCCTCAAACTTTGATCTGTTTTCAATGAACATGTTATTCTTTCTCCTTTATGCTTGTATCTGCAGCACGGGCAATGAGTCTGTACATCCTCGCCTCACCCCTTGAAAGGGAGAGCGGGAAGGAGAACTCAAGCTTTGTATAAAGTCCGAAATTCTCCAGTCCTATGGATGTGTACTGGCTCTGCGTCACCCTCTCCTCAGAGAGCGAGAAGCTGTCTGTTGAGGAGAATGAGACCAGAAGCCCTGCTGACTGGTCAGTATACCTGACGGTCCTCACATCATCAAGAAGCCCCAGCATCAGGAGTCTTCTCTGATCGAGCGATGAGAGCTCCATGTCGGTATCTGAAAGGTAGAACGGAACGACGTACTTTCCGTCCACATCCTCATCTGCTGTGATCACGGTCTCCATCACAACAGTCTGGGAACGGAGCTTGAAGTGCTTTATAACGGAAATCTTCCCGTCAGCAAGCACTGCCGAGAACTGGTACTCCCCTCTTGTCCTGGAGATCACATCGGCATCGTAGATGACACTGGCGCCGTCATAGACACTGCCATCGCTAAGATGGAATGTGTCAGAGAATGACTTAGGCATCGGCACATAGGGAAAATCCTTTCCGAAGAGCGTTCTCGTGTCCGTGATGTTCATGGCAAGCGGGCGGAACGAGAGCTCAGCAAGTCCTCCACCCTTGGGAGAGAATACCGAGATGTATGTCTTGTTCCTCGCGATGTAGTCATTGACCCGGGCCTCCTCGAAGTCATACTCCCTGTAGAGGGCGGTGTTGTCGCTGTCCCAGATCTTTCCCTCTGCCTCTATTATCGCCTTCCAGAAGAGCTTTCTCTCCGAAAGCCTCATCGGCGCACACTGCGCATCATGTATGAAGAGCGTTCCGAGAGAGACATGGAAGAGGTCTGAGGAGACCTCCCTCTTCAGCGTCTTCTCCTTCTTGTATGTGGAGATGAAGTCCGAGAGCGCTATGTATCTGTTGAACATATAGCGGAAGACCTCATTACGGACAAAGAGATCATTGAACGACGTCAGTCCGCGTGCCCATGCATCACGTCCGTACCAGCCCGAGTCAAGATAACCCGGGCGTGATGCATCGATACCGGAAAGAGGAACTATTGATGAACCGTACTCAGAGAGGATCGAGATGAAGAGATCCTTCAGCCTCTCATCGCTTCCATCCCTCGCAGCTCCCTCGAGAAGCTGGTCGATGTTTATGAAGAGGACAACGTCCCCTGTCGCCGACGCAAGAAGCTTTTCAATACCGTCCTTCAGCTCATCAAATCCTATCTCCCCCTGAGCGAAACGCGAGACAAGAGCCGCCGCCGGGTCTGAGGGAACATGGATCTTAACCTTCTTCCCGAGCTCGTTCATTATGAATGATCCGCGCTCTATCGTCTCCCTCTGTGGTGCCCTGTATGCCGAGATCACGACAGATGAGATACCTGAGTTTCTCAGAGGATGGATGTATGACGGTGACCAGATCTGGCCGTAGAAGAAACAGGTTGATGCCCTCACTCCGTAATAGCGTCTGATCATCGTTGTCATCTTCTCGATCTGAAGGCTTCTGTCCTTGGGAGGATTGAGTGAGATTATAGTCTGGCTGTATGAACCTGTTATGATCTCGAGATCCGAACGCTTTGCAAGGGATGCGAGGAGGAAATTGACCTCGGTATAGCCTGAATTGTCGATGTGACGTATCATCGCAGCGCTTTGATACAGTGACATCTTCAGTCCGGGATTGTTATACAGATACGAGAAGACCGGTCTGTAGATGAGAGCCAGTGCCCTGCGGAATGCGGGCACTGGTGCAGATGCGGACATCTCTGTATATATACCGAGAGCAAGTCTCAATTGTCAGCTCCTTTTGATGATGCACTTCTGCGGGCAGATCTCTGCAGCCGCAGAAGCTCCATCCTGAGGTGCGTGGTAGTCATTGACCGACAGGAAGTTCTCGACCTTGAACGGTGAACCCTCCACTTTGGTTTCGCACATCTTACAGCCTATGCACCCTACCTGACAAGCTTTCCTGACCTTGCCGCCCGGTTCGTGGTTGTTGCATGCACAGATGTACTCGGCACTGTATGGAACGAGCCTGATGACATGGTTTGGACAGATGGCCACGCATTTGCCGCAGCCGATGCACATTTCCTTGTCTACAACGATGTCACCATCAGCATTCTTCGAGATGGCACCGACAGGACAGACGGAGATACACGAGCCGAGGTGGAGACAGCCTTCCTTGCAGGCACTGGGGCCTCCTTGGAGCAGAGCCGCTGCATTGCAGTCCGCCATTCCCTTATACTCGTAGTCCTCCTTTGTCCTGTCCTTTCCGCCACGGCAGAATACGAACGCGACCTGCTTCTCCTTAGCCTCTACCTTCACGCCGAGGATCTCTCCCATCCTGGCAGCAAGGGCTGCACCTCCTGGAGAGCAGAGTCCGGGCTCAGCCTCTCCCTTGAAGACAGCATCCGCGTAAGCCGTACAGCCTGCGAATCCGCAGCCTCCGCAGTTCGCGCCGGGCATCGCCTCCTCAAGCGCGACAAGTTTCGGATCCTTCTCTATCGCGAGTTTCCTGTCAGCTATGGCAAGACCGAGGCCGAGAAGGAGGCCAAGGACACCGACTATAATGAAAGCAATCACAATACTCATCACCAGCCTCCTTATACAAGCCCGAGATTCGTGAGAAGGCTCTTGTCGAACATCATGAACGCAAGAGCCATGAGGCCTGCGGATATGAATGCGATGGGAACGCCCTGGAAGACCTTTCTCACAGGAGTCATGTCAAGCTTCTCGCGGATGTTGCTCATGAGGATGATGGCCATTGTGAAGCCGAGTCCTGCGGCAAGACCTGCGGTGAAGCTCTCAAGGAGATTGTAGCCATTGTCGATATTGATGATGGCTATGCCGAGAACCGCACAGTTTGTGGTGATCAGCGGAAGGTAGATTCCAAGAGCCTTGTACAGACCCGGGCTCATCTTCCTTATGACCATCTCGACAAGCTGTACGAGTGCCGCGATCACGAGGATGAAGGAGATTGTCCTCAGATACTCCAGTCCGAACGGAGCGAGGAGGAATGTGTGGACAGCCCAGCATACCACGGATGCGATTGCGGTTACGAATGTTACAGCAACTCCCATTCCGATCGCGCTCTCGCTGTTCTTCGATACTCCGATGAACGGGCAGAGTCCCAAGAACTGCACGAGGATGAAGTTCTGTACGAATACATATGTTATGAGAATTCCGATATAGCTCATGCTCTGCCTCCCTTAGCGCTCTTCCATGCGAAGAAAGCCTTGAGGTATCCCATCAGGAGGAGTGCGCCTGCAGCGAGTGTCATGACACGCACGGGGCTTTCCGAAAGACCGGGAATGGTGATCGTTCCGCTGAATGATCCCATCGGGAAGAGCGTGATCGTTCCAGATCCGATGATCTCCCTGATGAGCGCGATGAACGACAGGGAGAGAGTGAATCCCACTCCCATTCCGATACCGTCAAGCGCACTGTCGATGACACCGTTCTTTCCTGCGAATGCCTCGGCACGTCCAAGGATTATGCAGTTGACGACTATGAGCGGAAGGTATACGCCGAGTGCCTCATAGACTGCAGGCACATAGGCGTGCATGACCATCTCGACGACTGTGACGAACGAGGCGATGATGACGATGTAGGACGGGATCCTTATCGCATCGGGAATGGCCTTCCTCAGAAGGGAGATGAAGATATTCGAGCATGTGAGCACGAATATGACAGCAGCTCCCATGCCCAGAGCGTTCGAGACCTGTGTGGATACACTGAGTGTCGGACACATACCGAGCATGATTATGAATGTAGGGTTCTCCTTGAAGATACCCTTTGTAAGTTCCTTCATGTGGCTCATACAGCACCTCCGAGGCTCTTCACATACTCCGAGCCGCTAATAAGGGCGGATGTAACGCCTGAGAATGTTATCGAAGCACCTGAGATCAGAGCGCTCTGGTCGGCAGGAAGATCGTTCTTTCCCGCAGGAAGCGGCTTATCAGCACCGAGTCCGAGGAACATCTCCATGTACCAGTCATTCTCAGCCTTCTTTCCGATTCCGGGTGACTCTGAGTTCGTCGTCAGCTTTGCAGCCAGAACCGATCCGTCGGGAGCGTAGGATGCGATTATGTCCATAGGTCCGCCGTAACCGTTTGCGGAAAGGCCGAGGATGTAGCCCGCGGCCACTCCTGAATCATCTGTGAGAGGAATGACATAGGAGACAGTTCCTCCGTCACCTTCCATCTCCTCACCTACATTGAAACCTGAGGATACAGCCTCGAGAGCCGTAAGTCTGTCGCTCTCGTTGTTTGCAGCAATCACAGGAGCTGTGGCGCTGTTCACGATCGCGCAGAGGAGCGTGCAGACTGCTGATATCAGAAAGAGCGTTACAGCTGTCTTTATGTATCTTGTCATGCCTTTGCCTCCTTCGCTTTCTTCTCCCTGACAGGCTTCACATAGCCGAAGTGCTTCGTCTTCACGAATCTCTCGATCGTCGGAGTGATGATGTTCATGAGGATGATCGCAAGCGATACGCCCTCAGGAAGCGATCCGAAGTACCTGATGAGGAATGTGAAGAATCCGCATCCAAGTGCGAATATGATCTCTCCCTTCGGAGTTGTCGGGGTCGTGACCCAGTCGGTCGCCATGAAGAACGCACCGAGCATGAGACCGCCGGAGAACACAGGAAGAAGGATCTCTCCGTGGAATGCACCAAGTCCGTATGGAATTCCTCCGAATATCCATGAGAGGATTGCGAAGGATCCGATATATACGACAGGTATTCTCCATGTGATTATCTTCATGCAGAGAAGGAAGATACCTCCGACAAGAAGAAGGAGTGCGGAGACTTCTCCGATACATCCTCCGACATTGCCGAAGAACGCATCCACTGCGTATGGCGAGATTCCGAGCTTGTCAGAGACGGAAGCTGCGAAGTCCGTGACAGGAAGTGTCAGGAGATCGGAGCTCCTTCCGGCTCCTCCTGCGCTCATTGCCGTCTTCATTGCTGAGAGCGGTGTTGCGGATGTGACCGCGTCGGTGAGGAACACACGCGGTGTGCGGAATGTCGACATCTGTGCAGTGAACGAGAAGAATACGAAGACACGTCCTGCAAGGGCCGGGTTCATCCAGTTGCATCCGAGTCCTCCGAATGTCCACTTGACCACTCCGATCGCGAATGCCGATGCGATGAGAGGAATATAGAACTGATGGAACTCAAGTGGTGGCATGTTCATGCCGACAAGAAGTCCAGTCACTATTGCAGAGCCGTCACGGAGCGTGAACTCCTTTGAGACCTTACCGAGAAGGTACTCTGTGAGAAGTGCCGATGCTATCGATACGATGAGGACGAAAAGCGCCCTGAGACCGAAGGACCAGACACCCCACAGTGCTGCGGGAAGAAGAGCTATGGCGACAAGGAACATTGCCTTGTCCGTCCTCAGACTCCCGTGGATATGAGGACTTGTGCGTACAGTCATCATTTCTTCTTCCTCCCCAGCTTCTTTCCAAGCTTGAAACCCTGGACGAGCGGAAGATGCGACGGGCATGTGTATGCGCAGCAGCCGCACTCCTTGCAGTCCATCAGGCCGAGGTCCATCGCCGCCTGGTAGTTTCCGTACTTGATGTTCCTGAACATCTTGTTCGGCTGAAGTCCCATCGGACAGTGCTGGACACACTTTCCGCATAGCACGCATGGGAACGAGACGTCATCGAGCATCTTGGGAAGCATCAGCACTCCGCCAGAGCCCTTGACCATCGGGATATCCGGATCTGCGACTGCGAATCCCATCATAGGACCACCGCCGATAAGTGACACGAGGTCATCCTTTGCACCACCTGCGTATGCGATGAGGTCGGAGAACTTCGTTCCGATAGGAGCGATGACGTTCTTTGGATTGTTGACCGATTCTCCTGATATCGTGCAGATACGCTCGATAAGAGGCTTATGGAAACGCACGGCCTCGTAGATCGCGAAGGCTGTTGATGCGTTGCAGACCACAGCACCCACATCGAGAGGAAGCTTTCCTGACGGAACCTCCTTCCCTATCGTGGCCTTCAATAGCTGCTTCTCATCTCCCTGCGGATACTTCATCATCAGTCTCTGTACCCTTATGGGATAGCCGTTTGCGCTGATCTTCTCCTCAAGAAGAGCTGCGGCATCGAGCTTGTTGGCCTCTATACCAATGATGATCTGATCCGGGTTGAGGATCTTGGCAGCAGCCATCGTGCCTTCAAGAAGCTCCTCGGGATGCTCCATCATCAGACGGTAGTCGGAGGTGAGATACGGCTCACACTCGACACCGTTTATAACAAGAGCATCCACCTTCTTGCCCATCGGAACGGTGAGCTTGACATCTGTCGGGAAGGTCGCGCCTCCCATACCTACAATGCCCATGGCCCTGATGAGCTTCAGAAGCTCCTCAGAGCTCTCGCTCCTCCAGTCATAACTTTCCGTGAACGGGTTGGACTGCTCCTCATCACACTTGATCACGATCGCATCGGCTACTGCACCGGAAGCGACTCTAACTTTGCGGACATCCGTCACAACGCCGTCTGCAGGGCTGTGGACATCTGCAGAGACATATGATGAGGCGGAGCCTATGACCTCGCCTTTCCTGACGGTATCGCCTTTCTTCTTCAATGGCGTGGCAGGCGCTCCAAGATGCTGCGACATGGAAACAATAAGCTCAGAAGGCATCGGCAGTCTCTCGATCGCCTTGTCCTTTGAAAGCTCTTTCCTGTCCGCAGGATGGACTCCTCCGCGCTTGAAAGTAGCCAGTTTCATTCTAACCATACTCCTAGAAGTCTATGAAACGATGATAAACCCCTTTTCACACAGGAACAATAGTTAAAGAATGATTATCAAAAGATAGTTTTTTATCGAAAGAGAGAATAACACTTTATACTACAATAAGTTATACATCAAATACCAATTCAGGCATCACTCAGGCTCTTCCATTCACTGGTATTCCTAAGCTCAGAGGAGAAGCTCATGCTGACCTTGTGTACTGTTCACATCAACATCATTATTGCAGTTTGTGTAATGACATGAATCCATATATATTTCCTACCTGATACTTCCAATGACTTTCTCAAGAGATCTCATTGCTTCTCTGTTCGGGATTTCAAGATAGTATCCGCTAAAAAAGCTTTCGCTTGCCTCCTTTACAGTCAGATAGCCGAAGAAATACAGCAAAGCAGTCACATCAGGATGCCACTCCTTGGTATGAAAATACGATATGTCAAACTGAGCAAGACCATAACTGTTCACAAAATTCCTGTTATCTTTAAGTGAAAGCAGCTTATCTTTCACCCCGGTATTGATGATCAGCGAGAGTGGATCCTCATTCATCCAGCAGCCGTTGAAATCACAGCCGGAAGTGAAGAACTTTCCGATTGAACGCGGATTATATACTCTCACATCGGTATCTGATGAAAAACAGTAACCACCATAGTTTTCCTCGAGTCTTGAGACAAACTCATCCCTAGATGAACACTCTTTCTTCCAGTTCTCATCCAGAGCTTCTCCGAAATACATCTCAAGCTCCTCATCTGTATACCCGAAAGCTGCTTCAAACCTGGGATCCTGAGAGATACCCACAAGATTATTTAGACCGGAGAATGTGTATTGGGTAACTCCTGACAGAAGGAAAAACCGGATATATTCATCACAGTTCTTGATCACAGAGTAAAAATCATTGAGGACTGAACGCATATCTCTGATATAGCTCTTCCCTTCAATGATGGCTGTTCTTATAGGGGCATCAAACTCATCAATTATGACCACAGCCCTCTTATGAAGTCCATAAAGAAGGTTAAAAAGCATGTTTGCTGGATCATCTCCAGCAAGCTCTATACCGAATTTTCTTCCATTCAATCTGAGATCATTTACAAATGAATTCTCAAACCCCTCATAAGTTGATGTTGATAACTCCGAAAAATTGAGATGAAGTACAGGAAATTTCTCAAAGGAATATTTGTCCTCAATATATAATCCCTTGAAGAGTTCTCTCTTCCCTTCAAAGAGTGCATGGAGTGTGGAAGAGAACAGGGACTTCCCGAATCCATCAGGTCTTGCAA
>CALXON010000104.1 GCA_944389985.1 uncultured Spirochaetaceae bacterium
GAGAAAGAGAATCATTTATATAAGGACTTCCTCCAAAAACAGAATAGAAGGATATCTTCTCCCTGATATCCATATTTGGATAGAAAAGAGCTGAATCAAGATAGTCCATTGCTTCCAGATGAATTATTGGCCTGAATCGACCAAAAAGAGGATTTTCTTTCTCAAGAAGTTTTTTCATCGCAGTCATATACGAACCACATATTATGATTTTCATACAGGAAGGGGTCTGATCAATTGCAACTTGCATAAGAGAATCGATATCAGCATCGCTGTCTCCCCGGCTCAGATTCTGGTACTCATCAATTACGACGACTATATCATCTTTCATACGTCCCAGTTCGATGAAAGCATCAAGGAATGTAGCATAGGGAAGCATGGGTTTAATCCCAAATGAAGAACAGAAAAGACGAAGATTGGTTTCTATAGAAGCTTCAACACATTCAAAATACAGAAACTTCCGTCCAGAGGCAGATAATGTATTCTGAATAAGATAGCTTTTTCCGATTCTTCTTAGACCATAAACCAGACAAGCCTTGTCTTTTCCGGTCAGAAAACGAAGCAGCTTTTCTTTTTCTTTTTCACGTCCTACCATTATTTGCCTCCTTTACTAAGTATAAACTTAGTCAATCGTAACTTAGTAAAGTATAAGATACAAATAGAAGGAATGCAATATTAATGAGAAGAGTGTCGAATACTCCAGGTTCTCCTCACAATGGAAGGTATTGCAGCCTTTGAAAGAGAGAGTCAGTCAATTAGTCATGAAAGAAGATTGTAAGTTTTCTCATGCTGCTGAACCATGATTTCTCATTTTTATTCGTGGATATTACCTTCAGTTGTTGAAAACCTGTCTCATATGCGTAAAATACAAAGTACATAATGAATCTTCAGGGCAGGGTGAAAGTCCCTACCGGTGGTACAGCCCACGAGCCGTAAGGCATGATTCGGTGAAACTCCGAAGCCGACAGTAAAGTCTGGATGAAAGAAGATCTGGCAGGAATTCCTGCATTGATTTCAGCTCTGGGGTGACCCGGAGTTTTTCTTTCTCATCATCTCCTGAAGTAGGAGAGTGCATTGTGGACGATAGTGGATATATGCGTCTGGCTCTTGATCTTGCAAGGAGAGGTGAAGGGAAGGTCTCCCCGAATCCTCTGGTCGGTGCCGTGATAGTCCGGGATGGAAAGATAATAGGTCAGGGATGGCATGAAAAGTATGGAGAGAAGCATGCGGAACGTAATGCCATCGATTCACTGACGGAGAGTGCTGAAGGCGCTGATCTTTATGTCACGCTTGAACCGTGCTGTCATCATGGTCATCAGCCTCCATGCACCGACGCAATCATCGAGGCAGGAATCAAACGTGTTGTCATCGCTTCTGGAGATCCGAACCCACTGGTGGCCGGCAAGGGTATCAGGATTCTCCGCTCTCATGGAATAGAAGTCGTAGAAGGAGTACTGAGAGAAGAAGCTGAACGTATGAATGAGATCTTCTTCCACTACATAACGACAAGGACACCGTTCGTGGCCCTGAAATACGCTATGACGCTTGATGGAAAGATCGCATGTCATACCGGGGCATCCAGATGGATAACCGGAGAAGAGGCCCGGAGGCATGTGCATGTGCTCCGTAACCGATATTCTGCAATACTGACAGGTGTCGGTACCGTGATCAAAGACGATCCACTTCTTACATGCAGGATTCCGGAAGGCAGAAATCCCCTGAGAGTCATAGCCGATACGTCTCTGAGGACACCTTATGAGGCAGCTGTCGTGAAGACTGCCGGAACTGTGAGGACTGTTATCGCCACATGTGTCTCAGACAGAAACAGGATCAGACCATATGAGGAGGCGGGGTGTATTGTCATCTCCCTTCCAGAGGAGAATGGCCATGTTAGTATGCCCGCTCTCATGCGCTGGCTTGGAGAGAATGAAGTTGACAGTGTCCTCTGTGAATGTGGTGGCAGTCTGTCATGGAGTCTTCTTGAATCAGGATTCATCAATAAGGTTTATGCATATGTTGCACCGAAGATCATAGGGGGAGAATCAGCACCTGCTCCTGTCGGAGGAGCAGGAGTCGATGATCTTTCCTCGGCATTCCATCTGGAGGATATTGCAGTAAGCCGCTTCGGCGATGATCTTCTTGTCGAGGGGGATGTAGTCAGATGTTCACAGGAATAATCGAAGAGGTAGGAGCGATAAAGGAGATCCGGGTACTGCAGCACTCTGCTGTTGTCTCAGTCTCTGCGGACAGGGTTCTTGATGGAACTGATATAGGGGACAGTATAGCTGTGAATGGCGTCTGTCTGACTGTCACTGCTATCGGAGACGGATATTTCTCGGCAGATGCGACTCCCGAGACTATCTCAAGGACATCTCTCGGTTTCATGGAAAGAGGGGACAGGGTGAATCTTGAGCGTGCTCTTTCCGCTGATGGCAGATTCGGTGGTCATATTGTCATGGGACATGTGGATGGCAGGGGAAATGTCTCCGGAATCAGACGTGACGGGAACTCCGTTCTCCTTTCCATTGAGGCAGGTCCTGATCTTATGCGCTACATCGTGATGAAAGGCTCTGTAGCCGTTGATGGTATCAGCCTTACGGTTGCAGGGACATCCTCATCTGGATTCACTGTCGCCGTGATTCCACATACGGCGGACGTCACAACTGTCAGATATATGAAGAACGGAGACACAGTGAATCTTGAGACCGATATTGTCGGGAAGTATGTGGAGAAGCTCATCCTTCCTGAAGCCTCAGGAAAAAGCAGCGGTATAACAATGGAGATGTTATCAATGTATGGATTTACGGAGGAACGGTAATGGTGAATACAGTTGATGAGGTTCTGGAGGAACTGAGAAAGGGAAAACTTGTTGTGGTGGCGGATGATCCGTCACGCGAGAATGAAGGTGATCTGATATGCTCTGCCAGAGCGGCGACTACAGAGAATGTGAATTTCATGGCGAAGTATGGCAAAGGGCTTATCTGCATGCCGATGTCGGAAGCGTATATCAGCAGATTGGAACTGCCTGTGATGGTCACCACAAACACGGATAATCATGAGACGGCATTCACGGTCTCGATCGACCATGTCTTGACAACTACCGGCATTTCCGCGGAAGAGCGGGCAATCACTGCCAGGGCTTGTATCTCTGATGATGCCCGGCCTGAGGATTTCCGCCGCCCCGGTCATATGTTTCCTCTTGCTGCAAGATCAGGCGGAGTCCTTGAACGCGAAGGACATACAGAAGCAACTGTCGATCTCATGAGACTTGCAGGGCTGGAGGAGTGTGGGCTCTGCTGTGAGATCATGGATGATGACGGTCATATGATGCGTTCGCCTGATCTGGAGAGGTTTGCTTATGATCATGGCCTGAAGTTCATAACGATCGGAGAGCTGAAGGAGTACAGGAAGATCCATGACAGACTTGTGGAAAGGGCAGCGGTGGCAGAGCTCCCGACGAAGTATGGAGAGTTCACTGCATACGGATATGTGAACAGACTCAATGGAGAGCATCATGTGGCACTCGTGATGGGAGAGATAGGAGATGGGGAGAATATTCTCTGCCGCGTGCATTCCGAATGCCTGACCGGCGATGTCTTCGGCTCACTGCGATGTGACTGCGGAGATCAGCTTTCCGCTGCAATGAACATGATCGCAGAGGAAGGCCGGGGAATCCTGCTCTATATGAGACAGGAAGGAAGGGGAATAGGACTTATAAACAAGCTTAAAGCCTATGCTCTTCAGGAGAAGGGAATGGATACTCTTGACGCGAACATCGCACTGGGATTCGGGGCTGATGAGCGGGAATACTTCATAGGAGCCCAGATCCTTAGGGATCTCGGGGTCAGGAGCATGCGTCTTTTGACGAACAATCCTGACAAGGTGTACCAGCTGGAGGAATTCGGCCTGGAGATAGTGGAACGTGTGCCGGTACAGATAGCGGCCACGAATTATGATATCGGTTATCTGAAGACGAAACGTGACCGCATGGGACACATTCTCGACTTCTGAGCGGAGGTATATATGAGAAAGATCGAAGGAAATCTTGTCGCAGAGGGAATCAGGGTGGCAATCGTAGTATCCAGATTCAATGAATTCATCACATCAAAGCTTCTCGGAGGCGCGATGGACGGCCTTGTCCGTCATGGAGTCTGTGAGGATGATGTGACGGTGGTATGGGTGCCGGGGGCATTCGAGATACCGGTCATCGCATCAAAGGCAGCAAAGAGTGGAAAGTATGATGCGGTGATCTGTCTTGGAGCTGTGATCCGGGGTGCCACAGATCACTACAGCTATGTATGCAGTGAGGTGTCAAAAGGTATTGCCTCAGTCTCGCTTGAGACAGGAGTTCCTATGCTTTTCGGAGTACTCACCACCGATAATATCGAGCAGGCGATCGAGCGCTCCGGAACAAAAGCGGGAAATAAAGGATATGACTGCGCGCTGAGTGCTGTTGAGATGGTCAATCTGATGAGGAAGATGGACAGCTGAGGCTCTCTCCGGACGGAACAGGACACAATATGGAATTTGTTTATTGAATTGACTATTTTTTTTTTTTTTAATTGTTACAGTATCTGAGTTTTGTCTATTAACAGTGTCCTTCTGATTTTGGTATTTTGTAGGCGTATTTCTTAAAAAGGAAGGTTACTATGGCTGGTAAGGAGTATCTTGAGTCGGGTGATAGTGTAATCGAATCACTTGGCTCATCCAGAGAAGGTCTTTCCACGGCAGAAGTCGGTAAAAGACTGGAAGAGTATGGAAGGAACAAGCTCGAGGAGAAGAAGAAAGACGGAATCGTGAAACAGTTTCTCTCGAAGCTTGCCGATCCGATGCTTATCATCCTGATGATAGCCGCGGTTCTCTCCGTGGTCACATCATATGCATCAGGCGAGGTTGAATGGTCCGATGCGATAATCATTCTCGTCGTTGTCCTCATCAATGCTGTCCTTGGTGTCGTTCAGGAGTCAAAGGCAGAGAAGGCCATCGAGGCCCTGCAGAACATGTCCAAGGCGAAGTCGAAGGTAAAGCGTGATGGAAAGCAGATGACTGTCGAGAGCGAGGAACTCGTTCCCGGTGACATCATCGAGCTTGAGGCCGGAGACAGCGTTCCCGCAGATGCGAGAATCCTCTATTCAGCATCCATCAAGGCTGAGGAGGCCGCACTCACCGGAGAGTCCGTTCCTGTGGACAAGTCCTCCGACACCCTCACCGGTAATGAGATTCCTCTCGGTGACAGACGCAATATGGTATAAATGGGATCGACCATCGTATACGGAAGAGGAGAGGCTGTAGTAACCTCAACCGGAATGAAGACGGAGATGGGAAAGATCGCATCCGCCCTCTCCGATGCCGCAGACAACCTCACTCCGCTCCAGAAGAAGCTCAACCAGCTCTCAAAGATCCTCACCTGGCTCGTGCTCGGTATCTGTGTGATCATGTTCGCAGTCAACATGATCAGGATGTCAGTTGAGGGAGATATCCACCTTGCAGGCGTTCTCGATACATTCATGATAGCTGTCTCCCTTGCTGTCGCAGCCATTCCTGAAGGTCTTGCAGCCGTCGTTACGATCGTACTCTCGATCGGTGTCACGAAGATGAGCCGCAGGAATGCGATCATCCGTAAGCTCACGGCAGTCGAGACGCTCGGCTGTACTGAGGTTATCTGCTCTGACAAGACAGGAACACTCACACAGAACAAGATGACAGTCGTCGATTCCTTCGGTGTCGACAAACCTCTTCTGGCACAGGCGATGGCACTCTGTTCGGATGCACATCTCAATGATGAGCTGAAGGCTGAGGGTGAGCCTACAGAGGCCGCTCTTGTCAACTGGGCATGTTCCATGGAGCTGAACAAGAATCATCTTGAGACAGGCTCATACAAGCGTGTGGCTGAAGCACCGTTTGACTCCGAGAGGAAGATGATGAGCACGGTTCATACAGATCCGGAAGGTGGCTTTGTCCAGTATACGAAGGGAGCTCCCGACGTGCTTCTCTCAAGATGTACCTCAGTACTTGCTCCTGAGGGTGTGAGGGCAATGACAGAGGAGGACAGGAAGATCATCCTTGCTGAGAACAAGAAGTTCGCTGACAAGGCTCTCCGTGTCCTTGCAGGAGCGATGAGGAAGTATGACTCAGTTCCATCTGATTCGTCTCCGGAAGCCCTTGAGCATGATCTTGTATTCCTCGGACTGACAGGAATGATCGATCCGGTGCGTCCGGAGGTGAAGGCGGCGATCATGGAATGCAGGAGCGCTGGTATCCGTCCTATCATGATCACAGGAGACCATATCGACACAGCTGTGGCTATCGGAAAGGAGCTCAGGATAGTCGAGTCAGCGGATGAGGCCATCACTGGAGCCGAGATCGACAAGCTTTCCGATGAGGAGTTCCAGAAGAGGATAAAGAAGTACTCCATCTATGCCCGTGTACAGCCTGAGCATAAGGTGAGGATCGTGAAGGCATGGCAGAAAGCCGGAATGATCACGGCAATGACAGGAGACGGAGTGAATGATGCTCCATCCATCAAGAATGCGGATATAGGAATAGGAATGGGCATCACAGGAACAGATGTCACGAAGAATGTGGCTGACATGGTTCTTGCGGATGACAACTTCGCGACGATAGTCGTTGCAGTCGAAGAGGGCAGGAAGATCTATGACAACATCAGGAAGGCGATCCAGTTCCTTCTCTCATCAAACCTTTCAGAGGTTGTCGCCGTGTTCGTGTCATCACTTATGGGCTTCACGCTCCTGCAGCCAGCACACCTTCTCTGGATCAACCTCATCACGGACTGCTTCCCTGCTGTGGGTCTGGGAATGGAGCAGGGGGATCCTGACATAATGAAGCGTCCTCCACGCTCATCCAAGGATGGACTCTTTGCAGGCGGAATGGGTGTGAAGTGTGCCATACAGGGTACAGCTCTCGCATTGATCACGATAGTCTCATACATTGTCGGTGAGATATTCGAGAACGGCGCATTCACATTCACGACTAGCGAGGATGGAATGACGATGGCGTTCCTGACACTCTCAATGGCTGAGCTCTTCCACTCATTCAACATGAGGTCGCTTGATAAGTCGCTTCTCAGGACGACAGGACACAACAAGATCCTCTATGGATCCCTTGTTGGTTCCTTCGTTCTCACACTTGCGGTTCTCTACATTCCGTTCTTCAGGAATGCCTTCCACTTCGCACACATCTCGCTTGCCGAGTTTGCGATCGCACTGGCACTGGGATTCCTGATCATACCGATTGTCGAGATCCAGAAGGCGATTGAGAGAGCCTGCAGGAAATAAGGCAGGGCTTTCATATCATGAAGGGGCGTGTCAGAGCTGATGCGCTCCTTTTTTCATTCCACTCCGTCAAGTATCCTGTTGATCGCTATTCTGATACGCTCTATCTCCTGTTTGTGAATCATCAGTTCGACACCTTCCATGCCTTTTCCTGATGCGTTTCTCTCCTCTTCCGTGAGGAACAGTTCTGCCGGAGATATATCCAGAGCTCTTGAAAGCTGGCCGATTGTGGTAGGTTTGGGAAACACGGTCCTGTTCTCGATGTTGAGGATCGTCCTTGAGGACACATTCGCAAGATCGCCGAGCTTCTCCTGCGTGAGCCCTCTTTTCTCCCTTATATATTTCAGATTGTCTCCTACGATTTCCTTGATATAAGAATCATCATCAGCCATTTCGGAAATAGTATAGGAGAGTCAATATCAGCACTCAATGAAGCATTATTTCATATTGTCTATGAGTTTATGAAATACATATTCAGTATGTATGAATCTATGATTCCTTAACTTCTGTCTATTTATGAAATATATCTTCTCTTTTCGTCTCTGTGGCCAGCTGTCCGCATGCTCCGGCGATGTTCTGTCCTTTGCTGCGTCTGATGGTGAAGTTTATCCCCATCCGCCTGAGTTCCCCGGTGAAGCCCTGTATCTCCCTCTCTGAGGGCATCGTGAAATCCAGTCCGTCAACAGGATTCCATGGTATCAGATTCACCACGGCATCAAGTCCCTTCATGAACATGCGGAGCTTCTCTGCGCTGCTTCTGTCCGTGTTGATACCGCCAAGAAGGCAGTATTCAAGTGTTATCCTCTTGTCCTGATGATGCTGGAATGAGAGGAGGGCATCCTTGAGCTGATCGAGCGGATAGGTCCGGTTCACACGCATGATCCTGGATCTCGTGTCATCATCTGCAGAAACAAGGGAGACAGCAAGACGTACGGGAAGACCGAGTTCTGAAAGTCTTCTGATACCCGGAACATATCCGCATGTAGAGATCGTCATTCTTCTGAGCGAGATATTGAAACCGTCTTCCCTGTGGAGGGTGTTGATCGCATCCATCAGCGCTGTGAAGTTCGTCAGGGCTTCTCCCATGCCCATGAACACTATATGTGTTATCGGCTCACCGAGAAGTGTGAGCTGCAGGAACTGCTCCGCGATCTCCGAGGCGTCAAGGTTCCTTATGAGCCCCATGGTGCCTGTACTGCAGAACGCGCATCCCATCGCGCATCCCACCTGACTTGAAAGGCATGCCGTGTATCTTCCCTTACCGTCTGAGAGCCTGACGCATTCGATGATACTACCGTCAGAGAGCAGTAGGGCAAGCTTCACCGCTGAATCATCCTCCGCCTTCCTGACGACCTTCGATGAAAGTAGGGAGCCGTGTTCAGCCTTCAGCCGTTCCCTGAGAGCTTTCGGCAGCGATGTGATGTTCTCGAACTCCGTGATGCCGGAGATGAGTGCATGATAGATTATCTTTGCCTGAAAAGGCTTGTCGAGTCTGAGCTCCTCAGCTATCTGTACGCAGCTTTCTGTAAGTATGGATTTTCTCATAGCATGGAAACAATGGCGATTATGACGCCTGTGATACCTTCTCCTCCGAGAAGTCCTGATGAGATAAGAGCGGCATTCTCGCTGCTTTTATCCTTGTCCTTTCCAAGCTTCCTGACTGCGGCCATTATGACAGCGCCGAGAGCCATGGCGGATGAAATGTATGTCGGAAGGTAGACTCCAAGGCCGAGTGTGGCAGATGGAAGGCCTGTGAGGAAGAGCACTATTCCGATGACTGTTCCAATCGCGAAAGCGACAGGACTGTCCAGTCCTCCGGCCATTGCCGCAACAGCAGCTGCCTGAGGAGCCGGAAGTTCAGGAGAGCCGAATCCTCCCATGCTCAGAGAAAGTACCTGGAGGGCTATCGCGGCAACGACAGCTCCGATGACTCCTCCGATTCCCTCAGCTATTATCTGATACTTAGGACGTGTTCCGATGAGAGATCCTGATCTGAGATCGTTCATGACATCTCCTGTCAGTCCGCATGCCACGGCGACGACTCCTGCTATTGAGAAAGCCGCACCGAGCGTCGGCGAGAACAGTGCCGAGGCTGCGAGAAGCACGAGGATCGCGAAGATCTCCATCGGGTTCACTCCCGTCTGTCCTGTAAGCATTCCGGAAAGATATGTCGCAAGGTAGACGCCGATGATGAGGAGGATACCCTCAGGTATCGTGATCTCTGTGAAAAGGACAAGCACTATGACTGACAGCAGTGAGAGGACTGCAGCAGGGATGAGAAGCCTTCCATGTCCGTTCTTGCCTCTGTTGTTCCTGTTTTTCACAAGAGTGAATACTGCCTTGATCGCGACTCCGAGTCCTGTTCCGATCATGAGTCCTATACCCAGATTGCTCCTGAATGAGTCCGCATCGGCCATAGTGGAGAACAGCCCTGTGGCAAGGCCTGCCGGGGTCAGGATGAAGTAGCCTATGATTGATCCCAGGAACCACATGAGCGCGAGGACAGGTCCTATGATCGCTCCGATTCCGAGTGCCATTGGCGAAACCCATACAGAAAGGGAAGGGAAGAGCGAGGTACCTCCGAAGAGCTGTACGACAGCAGGTATCTTTCCAAGTCCGTCCCTGATGAAAGTGAAGAGCGCGGAGAGCGTGAGGGAGGAGAAGAGTATCGGAGCGCCTTTTCCTTCCTTTCCTGCCATCAGTGTGTTGTACGCAGCCTCTCCCATAGGATACGGAAGCTGTTCCTTCTCTATCAGCGTATGACGGAAGATCATTGTGAAGAATGTTCCGAGAAGGGCTCCTGTGATGGCTATGACCATGATCTGGAAAAGTGACAGCGTCTCACCTGAACCGATCATCCAGAGTCCCGGAATCGTGAATGCGAGGCCTCCCGCAACCATTGCTCCCGCACTCATCAGCGTATGGGTGCAGTTTATCTCCTCAAGAGAGGAATTCTTTGCCTTGCCAAGAATTGCCATCGATACAACCGTGACAAACACTGTAGGCCATGGCAGAGCCCCCATCCTGAGAGCAACATACATGCTCGATGCGGTTATGATGATAAGTCCTATTATGCCGACAACAAGTCCTCTTGCTGTAATCGGAGTTCTCGCCCTGTTCATACTCCGGAATGATATCAGAAAGACACGGGGTTGTGCACTCTACCCATCTGGAATAGGATGAGGGTGTACAATTCATATATTTCACAGGAGGAAACTTATGAAGAAGAAAGTTCTTGTGCTCCTTGTCCTCGCTGCTCTTGTAATCGCACCTGCAGCTGCTGCAGATACCCGTGGAGCCTCTGATAAGGGTGACTGGGGCGTAGGTCTCAATCTTGGTACGAACACCGGTGTCGCCATCAAGTATGGTTATGGTGATTTCGATATTTTCGGAACTGTAGGTTTCGATTTCCTCAATCTCAAGACAGATCCGTTCAGGTTCAGCATCGGCGCGGATGTCGGTCTCAGCTATCAGGTGTATGACATCGATCTCGGAGGAAAGCACCACATGCCTGTCACCGTAGGTCTCATGTTCCCGATGGGATTCATCATCATGGACAATGGCTTTGATTTCGATCTCGGTGTTGTCGCTCAGGCAGGGCTTGAGTACCAGATACCTGATGTGCCGCTCTCATTCTATCTTAGAGTCGGTGTAGGTCCGGGATTCACATTCGGAACAAGCGGTTTCGAGATGTACTGTGCATGGACCGCAGGACTTGGAATGCTCTTCGTATTCTGACCGTATTCCACAGTCTGTATTTGGAAGCTGCTCTTCACCGGGCAGCTTTTTCTAATTCAAGTACTTGTTTATAAGTTCCTTTCTCAGTCGTGCCCTGACGGTTACCTCTCCGTCCCCGTACTCGATATCCCTGACTATCCCGTCATGATACAGATCGCTGATGAGCGAGGCTGAGCATGGTGCTGATATCGTGATGTCCTGAAAGCTCTCATCAGTCACCTTCATCATCGCATCAAGCAGGCTCTCGATGCCTTTTCCCTCTTTCATGCTCGTCTCCGCGATCATGTAGTTCCTTGATCGCAGCATCGCGTATGATATGTCATCATACACAGAGTCAGTCTTGTTTATGACGAGTATCTTTACTTTATCGAGGGCGTTCAGTGCACGGAGCGTCCGTTCTGTCTCCTCCAGACATCCGACTGCGTCCGGATGTGATGCGTCCGCTACGATGATGAGCGCATCTGCGGAGATCGCCTCCTCGAGAGTGGAGGAGAATGCCTTTATGAGTCCTTCCGGGAGATTCGATATGAATCCGACC
>CALXON010000105.1 GCA_944389985.1 uncultured Spirochaetaceae bacterium
GGGATGGCAGGTGATAAAAGATGAAGATAGCTGTAATGGATTTCTCGAGCACGGCTCTTTCGCTCCTTGTGGCGGAAGCCTCCAGAGACAGTATTGAACCTGTGGTCGGACTCAGACGCACGGTCTCAATTCTGGACTATATGTCACGGAAGGGCAAACTTTCGGAGAGAGGAGTGGAGAAGGTTGTCGAGGCTGTGACCTATCTGGAGGAGGCCGCGAAGAAGGTCGGCGCGGACCATATCATTCTCATAGCAACAGCATCGATGCGCATGATCTCGAACTACTCGGAGGTCCAGGAAGCTGTCTTCCGGTCTACGGGCCTTTCATTCGACATACTTGACGGACAGCAGGAGGCTTATGCTGATGCTGAGGCCAACAGGGAGTATGCATCACTGGGGGATGCCCTCATGCTGGACATAGGCGGAGCAACAGCGGAGATCGCCGATCTCGCGGAGAAGGATAGGGAGAACATGTTCTCCATTCCTGTCGGACCGCTGACTCTCTGCAGACGCTGTTCATCTCTCTATCCTGATGAGAAGGAAGCGAGGGAGATGAAGAAGGATGTGAGGAAAGCCCTTTCCAGGGAGCTTGTCTATCCGGGAGCCGAGTATGGTCACATCGTGCTTGTGGGCGGAAACGGTGATGCGCTCTACAGAGTCTATGCCGACTATTACAGGCTTCCTGAATCCGCGCTCAGGGTGATGAAGAGGAAGAAGCTCAAGAAGCTCATATCCCATCTGCTGACATCGGATGACAGGTCCATGCTTTTAATAAAGAACGCGCCGGAGAAGGCCCATGTTCTGATTCCGTCTGCGATCCTTGCCTGTACTGTCGCGAAATATTTCTCAGCGGATGAGCTCATAATCTCGGATAAGGGTGTGAAGGAAGGATATCTGAGACTTCTGATGGAGGAGATGAATGGCTAAGGAGAAATCAAGGTGCATATGCGCCCCGTACATCAACAGGGAGTATTCCTGGCTTCAGTTCGATGGCAGGGTGCTCGATCAGGCGAGGGACAACGGCAATCCGCTTCTCGAGCGCTGCCGTTTCCTCTCCATATTCATATCGAACCTGGATGAGTTCGTGCGTGTGCGCCTCGGCTCCCTTCTGAATCTGGAGCTTCACAGCCCTGACTACACAGACAACAAGACCGGCATGTCAGCCAGAGAGCAGATAGACACCATACTCAGCATGCTTCCTGCCTATTACAAGAAGGCCGATGAGACATTCAGCAGGCTCAGGAAGGAACTGAGGAAAGCCGGTGTAGACATCCTCATGCACTCAACCATGACGGATACACAGAAGACAAAGGCCCTCTCATACTTTCAGGAGAATATAGTGCCGTTTCTCTCTCCTCTGATCCTGGATGCGAAACATCCGATGATCCGCTTCGAGAACCAGAGGCTCTATCTGGTGCTGAAGCTAGAGCGTGACGGAAGGGAGATGTTCGGCGTGGTGACCATGGGGATGAGGGTTGATCAGCTTGTTCCCGTATCTTCCGGAAAGAAGACGAGGATCGCCCCTTCAGAGGAGCTCCTGTATCTTTTCGGAGACTCCCTCTTCCCTCAGTGCAAGGTCAAGGAGAAGGCTCTCGTACGCATAACCCGCAACGCCGACTTCGAGGCGTCTGTCGAGGATGCTGACATCGAGTACGATTTCGATTTCTCCAAGCTCATCCGGAACAGGGTGGAGTCAAGGGGAAGCCTTGCGGCTGTCCGCCTTGAGATGAATACCCAGTCGGAGGAACTCAAGCAGTTCCTGATCAAGCATCTCGGCATAAGGAAGAACCAGGTGTTCGTCGTCGGAGGATGCTTCTCATACAAATACATGTTCTCGATTGATGACTTCTTCCCTGAAGCAGTCCGCTCCGGTCTCAGATACCCCTCGTTCAAGGGCTCTGTGCCTGCAGGACTCCAGCGGGGTACGATGATCGACACGGCACTTCGTCGTGACATCTTCCTCTCATACCCGTTCCAGTCAATGGATCCTCTTCTCTGGCTTCTGGATGAGTGCGCGGATGATCCGAGGGTCAACAATATCAAGATAACGATATACAGGCTGGCCCGTCACTCGAGGATCGTCCAGTCCCTTGTGCGCGCCGCGGAGAACGGCAAGGATGTCTCTGTCGTCATGGAGCTCTGCGCACGGTTTGATGAGGAGTCGAATCTGTCGTATGCGAAACAGCTGCAGGAGGCTGGATGCACCGTCTTCTATGGAGCAGAGAACTACAAGGTCCATTCGAAGATCATATCGATAGTCCTGAGGGACAAGGGAAAGGTGAGGTACATCACCCATCTCGGAACGGGAAACTACAATGAAAGCACTGCAAAGCAGTATACCGATCTGAACATCATCACCTCCGACAAGGATATCGGGCAGGATGGCGTGGCGTTCTTCCGCAACCTCGCGACGCTCACGATCGATGCATCCTACAAGCGTCTTCTCGTCGCTCCGTTCTCACTCAAACAGGGGATCATGAAGGCCATGGACAAGGAGATCGAGAAAGGCGCTGAGGGTTCGATAACCTGCAAGATGAACTCCCTTTCAGACAAGGAGATGATCGACAAGCTCGTTGAGGCCTCGATGAAGGGAGTCCGTGTTCGCCTTCTCATCCGCGGCATATGCTGTCTTGTCCCCGGAGTTCCCGGACTGACGGAGAACATCATCGTCAAGAGCATCGTGGGACGCTTCCTCGAGCACTCGAGGATATACTCGTTCGGATCGGGTGAGATGTTCATTTCCTCCGCGGATCTCATGACGAGGAATGTCGACAGACGAGTGGAGATAGCGACTCCCGTGCTCGATCCTGAGATAAGGAAGACAATAAAGGCGATGCTGGAGCTGATGTTCAAGGATAATGTCAAAGGACGCGTTCTGGGAAACAACGGTCAGTACTCCGCGATCCCGCAGCTTCCGGAGCCGGTGAATTCCCAGGAATACTTCCTCGGGTACTTCCATGCAGGCAACTGAGAGGGCTTTCTGGCCCTCTTGTGACCTGCGGTATATGTCTGGTGTGTCATTCTGATACCATTTTCTCCGTAAAGTTCAGCCTGATGGTCTTTTTGTCCTTTCCTGCAGTCTGATCTTATTTTTCCGTATTCAGCTATTTCCTTATATGAGAAGAAAATAAATATTTTGGCACGGAGTATGCTATCTGTTGTTGTCCCGGAAAGGGACAGCCAATTAGGTCAACAGGAGGCAATAAAATGGCAAACGACGTAACAAGATATAATGACAGGAACACATCGGTATTCGATGACTTCTTCGATTCGATGCTCAATGCATGGGGTTCATACTCCGCAAAGGTTCCGGCTGTGGACATCGAGGAGACACCGGATGAGTTCTCGATCAAGGCGGAGCTCCCCGGATACAGCGACAAGGATGTGAAGATCTATGTTGAGAAGCATGTCCTTCATATCTCAGGAGAGGCCGGAAGCGACAATGAGGAGAAGGAAGGACGCAAGTACCTCGTCCGTGAGAGAAGGCACACTTCCTTCGAGAGGACATTCAGTCTTCCTGACGGACTTGATGAGTCGAAGATCTCAGCAGAGTTCGAGAACGGCATACTGACAGTATCGCTGCCGAAGCTCCCCGAGGAGAAGCCAAGACACATTGAGGTCAAGATCGGTCAGAAGAACTGATCAGGACTTCAGAGGATGAAAGGAATCCCGCGTGACCCGCGGGATTTCCTGTCTCTTCACATAATCTCCATATTTGGATATGTTTTCCGGTATGGGAGAGAGAACATTAGACAAAATCAGGGTTCTTGCGGCCTATATGGAGAATACCCATGGCATCACACTCGCAAGAGCCGTATCGGTGAATCCTTCCAGGATGGAGAAGATACTCTCCGGAGAGGAAGAGCTGACAAAGAAGATGATAGCCAGAATCGCGGCTTACTTCTTCATTCCTGTGGACATCCTCACAGATGATTCAAAGGATCTTCCTGATCCTGAGACCCTTCAGCTTGATGAGGACCTGCTGTCAATACAGCGCAATGACATCGCCAACGACATTGAGAGGGAGAAGCAGAAGCACTTCATATCAAGAAACTGGATAGTGCTCGGCTACCGCAAGCGCGTGAAGCTCGTGCTTTCAATCCTTCTCATAACAGTCCCGCTCATCGCATACATCCTCTTCTGCGGCTCCGAGGTCGCGTATGAGCGTATCGATGACGCGCGTAAGTATGAGATCGGAAGCGATGGTCTCGATTATGACATCCACGATCCGATACAGAAGAAGTACCATGATGATCTCGAGGGAACATCCAGGAAGAACAATCCTGACGCATACTATGTCGAGGTGACGGTCGGAACGGTTCTTGAGAGGATCAAGAACATCCACTCTGAGACATCCTCGTATGAGACAAGGATGCAACTCTATTTCAAGTTCGACAAGGATGAGTTCAGGAACATGTTCCGTCACTATGCAAGGAATGTCCTCGCTGATCAGATAATCGATGACTACTATATCTCCTCAGAGGAGGTCAGGCCGGCATCGATCGATTTCAACATGTGGATTGATGATCATGCGTCCTTCTTTGAGGAATGGGTCGAGACACATGACCATCTGTACTATCCCGGAGAGACACCGTCCAACGTCCTTACGGACAAGGAGACGATGTTCGTCCTCGGAAACGGAGAGTTCGTCCCTGACTCTCTCGGCATGCTCAAGGATCTCGAGGAGGTCCAGTACTACGATGAGAACGGCAACCTCCGCACGATGTGCTATCAGAAGATCAGATTCAACGGATCATTCGAGAAGGGCTTCGACAGCGTGAGGTATCCTCTCGATTCGGTGCAGTTCAAGATGTACATTCTGCCTACGATGGATGCGGATTACATCAGGTATGTGCCTGACAGATCGACGGACTCTGACGGAGTGCTTGTGAGCGGATTCGCCCCGTACTTCGCCATCACTTCCGGTTACAGACCCATTCATGAGACTGACAAGGTCGACAATTTCACGCTCAGGCTGAACTACTACTATGATACGAACAATGATCCCGCGGTGCATTTCGATGACTCCGTGAGGACCCAGCTCGAGATCATAGTAAGGGCAAACAGGGTGGGAATATCATTGTTCCTGCAGGCGTTCATCAACCTCTTCAGCGTCGTCATCTGGATCATCATAGCCTTCTACAGCCAGAGCTACACAGGCGAGGACAGTGTGGGAATGCTCGGTACAGGACTCTTCGGTGTCATATCATCTATGATCGTCGGACTGTCGATGGTGTCGGATGCCGGAATCTTCTCGCTGATAACGATGATAAACATATTCACGCTGGCTGTCATCATGATAATGACGTATCAGGCCATAGCAGCAAAGCGTGCGCAGGTGAGGAAGGACAAGGTCCTGATCGCATACAACGGGATCAAGCTCAGAGTCCTTTTTGTGCTGCTCACCGTATGTACTGTGGCAATGTTCGTCGTCATCCCGGCGATAGCATATATGTGGGGAGTCTGAGGAACTTTCATCTCATGGGAATCTGATCTATTGCATAAGATCTTTTAATGGGGTTATTCTTCGCTAAATTATAAGGATAGCGCATATGGAGAACAGGAAAATCAAGGTTGCGGTTATAGGCGCGACAGGTGCGGTCGGTCAGGTTTTCATGTGGATGCTCTCTGATCATCCATGGTTCGAGCTCAGCTATGTGACAGCTTCTGCTGCCAGGGTCGGTCAGAAGTATGCGGCCACCGTTCACTGGGTTATGCCATTCGAGATGCCTGAATGTCTCAGGGAGATGGAAGTCCGTGAGTTCAATTACGAGGCAATGAAGGAAGAGGGCGTCGAGATCGTGTTCTCAGCACTGCCTGCAGCCGTCGCCCGCGAGGCTGAGCCACAGCTCAGGGCAAACGGTTTCTATGTGTTCTCGAACGCCGCGGCCATGCGCTATGACAAGGATGTCCCCATCCTCATTCCGGAGGCCAATGCCGAGCAGCTTGAGCTCATAAGGAATCAGGGATATCCGCAGACTGGGTTCTGCGTGACCAATGCAAACTGTGTGACCACAGGTCTTGCGATGGCTCTCGCACCGCTCAGGAAGTATGGAATAAAGACAATCACGATCAACAGCTATCAGAGCGTGTCCGGAGCAGGTTACCCCGGTCTTTCCTCTTTCGATATCACGGACAACTGCATCCCTTATATCGGAGGAGAGGAGGAGAAGATCGAGAAGGAGATCAAGAAGATCCTCTCAATCGATCCTGAAGTCTACGCATACACGGTGCGTGTTCCTGTCATGTTCGGTCATCTTGAGACTGTCTGGCTTGATCTTGAGCAGGATGTCGAGACAGAGGACATCATCAAGGCCTGGGAGGATTTCAAGGAAGTTCCTGATCTTCCGTCAACGGCCGCACAGCCTGTAGTGTACTCTTCTGAGCCGACGTTCCCTCAGCCCAAGTACGCGTTCTGGGGAACTCCAAAGGGAATGGTCGTGTACACAGGCCGCCTCAAGAAGAAGAACGGAAAGATCGGATTCGTGCTTCTCGTGAACAACATCGTGAAGGGTGCTGCCGGTGGTTCAATACAGAACGCCGAGGCATTCGTGTCAAGATTCGGATTGAGATAGTGAATGATCCAGAAGAGAGCAGCCGGAAGCATCTGCGGAGGGCTGCTTTTCTTTTAACAGGAGGTTATCGGTGAAGCGGTGTGCGATATTGCTGCTGATACTGTTTTCAGTCTTCTCCATCTCTGCAGGAGGTACAAGGGAAGGAAGCTATCCGTCAAGGACGGTGGAGACCACAATCCAATGGGCTGCAGGAGGTGGCGCGGATCTCTCATTCAGGATCTTCGCTGATGTCTTCAGCAGGCATACAGGTCAGCAGATGGTGATAAAGAATGTTCCGGGAGCATCGGGAGTGCCCGGGACCGTGCAGTTCATGGACAGCGCGAGACCGGATGGCTACAGCATGATGCACTGGTCCAACGCCCATGTCTCGAACATGCATATGATGAACGTGCCGTTCACGAATGACTCATTCAGACATGTTGCCGAGATCGTCGAGAGCACCCATTATCTTCTCGTTCCAGCGGATTCTGAATGGAAGACACTGGAGGACTTCATCGCCTATGCGAAGGCGAATCCGGGGCGGATCAGGATGGGAAATGCCGGAACAGGCGGCGGTAACCATCTTGCCGCTCTTCTCCTGGAGGATGCTACAGGAGCCAGTTTCACCCATGTGGCATATGACGGAGGGAACACCTCTGTGATCGGACTGATGAGCGGAGAGGTCGACGCGTCGATGAACAACTCTCCCGAAGGATATTCGAACATAGAGTCGGGACAGGTGAGGATGCTTGTGTCATTCGGAGAGGAGAGGCTTCCCGATTTCCCCGACGTTCCGACAGCGAAGGAGCTCGGATACGACATAGTCCTGAGACAGTGGAGGGGAATCGCCGTTCCTCTGGAAACTCCTGACGAGATCGTCGACAGGCTTGATGATATCATAAAGGAATGTGTGGAGGATCCCCTCTATGCGGAGAAGCTGGAAAGAATCGGAGCCATTCCCGCCTATATGGATACAGAGGAGTACAACCGTTTCATAAAGGAAGAGGATGAGAGATTCCGCGATCTCATAATCAGCAGGGGATTCGGGGACAGGTATTAGGATATGGATAAGAAGCCGTTTTCCGAACTCATGACCGGTATTCTCGCAGCTTGTCTTGGCATAGCTGTCTTCTGCTACAGCAGGACACTCAAGCCTGCGGAACTGGGAATAGGGGCTGGAGGCTATCTGACAGCAGTCGGTGTCATCTTCATCATTCTCGGAGGAATACAGACAGTCCTGACGCTCAGAAGCGGAGTCGGAAAACCCGTGTGGCATATCGATGCTCAGAAAGAGCTGAAGGTCGTGCTTATCATCCTTACAATGGTCGTATACCTTCTTCTTCTGGAGTATCTCGGTTTTCTGATAATGACGCCTCTCCTGATCATATCCGAGATGGCGGTTTTCGGTATCAGGAACTGGTGGAAGAGCATCATCATCGCGCTTCTGTTCACGCTGGTTGTCTATTTCCTCTTCACAGAGGTCTTCATGGTATTCCTGCCAAGGTTCTCGTTGTTCTGAGGAGGAGCGGATGGAGTATATCATTTCAGGATTCATGACAGTATTCCAGCCGGAGGCATTCCTTCTGATGGTCTTCGGTGTGATCATGGGAATCATCATCGGTGCGATGCCCGGGCTTTCAGGCTCGATGGGCATAATACTCCTTCTTCCCCTTGTCTATATGCTTTCAGGCGATGTCGCGCTCGTCATGCTCTGCGGTCTCTTCTGCGGCTCGATGTACGGCGGATCGATCTCCGCGATACTTCTCAACACTCCGGGAACTCCGTCTGCGGCGGCAACCGTGCTTGACGGCTATCCCCTTGCGCAGCAGGGAAAGGCCGGAAAGGCCATTGGAATCTCTTCATTCGCATCATTCGTCGGCGGAATAGTCTCATCACTCTGCCTGATGTTCATAGCCCCGCAGCTTGCAAGCCTGGCTCTCAACTTCCAGGCCGCGGATTACTTCTCGCTCTCTGTCTTCGGCCTTACGGTGATGGCAGGAGCATCTGGAGGAAGCCTTGTGAAGGCATTCCTGTCCAGTGCCCTCGGTCTTCTCATCGCATCTGTCGGAATGGATCCTGTCACCGGCAGTCCACGGCTTACTTTCGGCTCATACAAGCTCATGAGCGGTTTCGATATCCTTCCGATCCTGATCGGTGTGTTCACGCTCAGCGAGGTGATGATGAAGGCCTGCTCAGGAAGCCGTCCCGTATCTTCAGGGAAAAGCCGTATCGACAAGGTGATCCCTTCATTCGGAGAGATGAGATCGGTGCTGAAGGTCGCACTCATGGGGGCAGTCATAGGAGTGCTCATCGGAATCATACCGGGTACAGGCGGAGCTGTCGCATGCTTCCTTGCCTACAACATCGCAAGGAGGATATCCCGTAATCCATCGCTTTTCGGACACGGATCGCTGGAGGGAATAGCAGCGCCTGAGGCCGCCAACAACGGAACCACAGGAGGGGCTCTCATACCGATGCTCTCACTCGGTATCCCGGGGGATGTCGTCACATCGGTGATGCTCGGGGCCCTTGTCCTTGTCGGAGTCAGACCGGGTCCGATGCTCTTCGTGGAGAATCCTCATCTCGTCTATACGATCTTCTCGGGAATGTTCGTCATACAGTTCCTGATGCTCGGTTTCGGTTTCCTCTTTGCCCGCATCTCTCCACGGATCCTGAGAATCTCCCGGGAGATACTCATGCCTCTGATCGTAGTCATCTGCATGGTCGGTGCGTTCTCGATCGGAAACCAGATATACCATGTGTGGATTGCCGTGTTCTTCGGAATAGGAGGATACCTGATGAGGAAGTTCGGCTTTCCCGCAGCTCCGCTTATCCTCGGAGTGATCCTCGGACCGATTGCAGAGGAGAACCTGAACAGAGCCCTGATTGTCTCCGGTAACAGCATTTCAGTCTTCTTTACCCGTCCGATCTCGCTGTTTTTCCTGATTCTCTCTGCGGCCTCTGTTATCTGGAACATATACAGTCATATCAGGAAGAATTGAGATTTCAGGCATGTTGTATATTACATGAAGGAAATCGGTTATCATAGAGAACACAAGGTATCGGGAGGGTGACATGCGATACGAGGATATGGAGTTTGAGAATTATGACAATGTCCTCCATTACATAATCAATGAACCGGGTAACCCGACAAGGGCGGAGATCGCGAAGGATCTCGGCCTGAGCAAGGCTACCGTCACACAGATAATCAGCCGTTTCATGGCTTATGGCCTGATCTCCGAAGGTAAGCTCACTGAGCATCAGGGAAAGGGCAGACCGGGAAATCCCATATCCATCAGAAAGGATGTATGGTTCGTGCTCGGAGCTTCCCTCTCAGATACGACATGGCAGTTCGTCATTTCAGATCTCACAGGAGAGATCGTCCAGACATATGAGCTTCCGGTTCCGCTGATGACTCCCGAATACTTTCTGAACACACTCGTGGAAGGGCTCCGGCATATGATCGGGATATGTCCTGGAAAGTTCATCCCGGGAGTCGGTATAGGCGTTCCCGGTGTTGTCGATGAGGAGCATGGAGATATCGTCTTCGCGTACGACTACGGCTGGACGCACAGGGTGAACATAGCAGAGCGTGTCATGGCTGAGTTCGGACTTCCTGTGTTCGTCATGAACCGCAACAACCTTGCCGGAATCGCAGAGTACAGATACGCGAATCCTGACAGGGAGCAGTCGATGATCTACATAGGCATCGGTTCCGGCATCAGGGCCACGATATTCTCAGACGGACATGTCATCCGCGGAGCCGATGGACGTGCAGGACGTATAAGCCATGTGCAGGTGGATCCCGAAGGACGCCTCTGCTCATGTGGTAAGCGCGGATGCCTTTTCACCGTGGCGAATGAGACCGTGCTTCTGGAGGACGTGAGGAACATGCTCGACAACAGCGACATACCCTCAGCTCTCCGTGAGGATCCTTCAAGGTGCACGGTTCCGGACGTGATCCTTCTTGCAGAGCAGGGTGACATGATTGCCTGTGAGGCCGTGAAGCATATGGCTCTGGCGATATCGAAGGCAATAAGGATGGTCTCCGTCGTGCTCAATCCTCGTCTGATCGTGCTCGGCGGTCCTGTAGGGGACTCTGAGGTGCTTGTCTCCGTGATCTCCGATGATCTGAAGGAGAATACAGGGTATCAGGATATACTTCCTGAGGTCAGGCGCTGCAGCATAAAACCGTACGGATCGGCAAGGGGAGCTGTCAGCCTTGTCATCGACAACGCGCTCTCGCTGATACATGAGGATTTCATAAACTCGGTCAAACAGCAGTGAGACCGGGAGTGTGACATAATTTCACAGCAGAAGAAGGGTGTTTACTTTCTTCTGCAGAATCAATATATTTGCCTTGGAAGCCATGAAGCTGCTGTGTATTTCTGATGCGACGGATACTTTGATCTATTCTTCGATTGCACCTGAACTGTACAGGGACGTGGACTTCGTCATCTCAGCAGGCGACCTTCCCCTCAGGTACTATGATTACATCCAGACAATGCTCAGGAAGGATGTGTACTATGTGTACGGCAATCATAATCTGGAGGATTTCGGAAGGATGATGGGAAAGGAGCGGGGTGATATCCTCTCTCTGGGAGGTCATCATGAAGCTCATGAGATGCCCATATTCGGTGGGTTGTTCATTGATGGCAGATGCGTCTATGATGCCGCGCATGACCTGATAATAGCAGGGCTCGGAGGATCGATGCTCTACAACAATGGAGAAAGCCAGTATTCGGAAAAGCAGATGCAATGGCGCATCAACAGGCTTATTCCTAGACTGATATACAACAAAAAGAGGTTTGGGCGGGCGCTCGATATCCTTGTCACACATGCTCCCCCTCTGGGGATGGGTGATGGTGAGGATCTCTGCCACCGCGGATTCAATTGTTTTCTCTCATTCATGGAGAAGTACAGACCTAAGTACCTTCTTCATGGGCACGTTCATCTTGATGACATGAATGCTCCCAGAGTATCGACATTCGGGGACACCACGGTCATCAACATCTATAAGAATTACATCCTTGAGGATGAATCGCTTGGAGTTGGAAATGATAAGTAGAGCAGCCGCAGATGACTTTGTGAGAGCCAGGAACAAGGCTCGCATGCAGGGAATACTCTCAGCCCTGCACTGGAAAAGCAATGATCTCATGTCGTTATATGAAGTCACTTCGATAATCAAGCCTAAATCAGAGACGTATCTCGGGATGAAGACCATCCCGGTTGAGAAGATAATCGGCTCGGAGGGGCGTTATCATGACTTCTCTCCGGCATTCTTCCCCAAGAGGGAACAGCTGAAGACAAGATGGTGCAGCATCGACAATGCCATGGTCAATGACATCATCCTTCCTCCCATATCCGTGTACAGCCTCGGCGGATACTACTTCGTCAGGGACGGAAACCACAGGGTCTCTGTCGCGAAGTCACTCGGGGTGGAGTTCATCGATGCTGAGGTCGTCGAGCTCGATTCGGAGATCCCGATCGTTCCCGGAATGAGCATGAAGGAGCTCAGGAACAAGGTTGTGGACTACGAGCGCAACATGTTCATAGAGCAGTACAAGCCATCATACCTTCCGATGGGGGACATAGTGTTCAACACTCCGGGAGCATATCCTGAGATGGTGAACCACATACTTGTCCACAAGTACTACATAAACCAGAACATCGACCACGAGATATCCTTCGAGGAAGCTGCCAGAAGCTGGTATGACAAGGTCTACTTCCCGATCGTGAAGGAGATCCGCAACCAGCATCTTCTCGCACTCTTCCCGGGACAGAGCGAGGGCGACATGTACATGTGGATCGTCAGAAGATGGGATGAGTACAAGAGGCAGAACAAGAACATGACAGCAGAGGAAGCTGTCAGGAAGATCAGCAGCGAGACGGCGAAAGATCTCTTCCACCGTCTGGCGATATATTCGAAATACTATCTTTCCCGGCTCTCACAGAAGGGCTGAGATCACCATTGCAAGATGCTCGGCCGTCATGTCGATATCATCGGAAGGACGGTTGGGCATCAGTTCTCCTTCCTTATGCACATAGGGCGTGAAAGGAACGTTTATCATTCCCATCATCTGGCTCCATGAATAGAGACAGAGGGAGGCTTTCTCCCCGTCCTCGACCGATACCGATGATGATGAGAATGCATAGAAATACTTGTCTTTGAGAGCTCCTGACTTGTAAAGCGGCCATGTCGCATCGATATATGCCTTCATCTCGGATGTCGGCATGCCGAAACGTGACGGTGTTCCGAGAATCACGACATCAGCCTTCTCGAGCTTCCTGTTGTTCGCTTCCGGAAGTGCGATGATATCCTCATAGTATTCATTGACCTCGGTCCTCTCATTAGCCTCTATATGGAGGTCCTGATCTGTGACCCTGTACAGTCTTGCATCGATACCGCGCTCAACGAGCTTTTCCCTGAATGTCTCTGCAATAAGATAGAGATTGCCGGAGATGGAGTGTATTATGATATTCGCTCTCATGATCTCCTCCTTATCAGGATTATACCGCAGATAATCCACAATATGTGAGAAGAATCAGCAGAAAGCTGTGTATATGCCGTCTTTTTCCGCAACAGTCACTTTTCTCTCGAAAAGATCGGAGAGCACATCCGATCTGAGGAGCTCGGTCTTCGCCCCGTCTGCGACTATCCTGCCTTTCTTCATGAGCACGATCCTGTCTGTCGTCGGAAGTATCTCGGAAAGCTCATGGGTCACCATGACTATCGTGCGGTCCGTTGTCGCATAGCCTGCTATCGTGTTCCTGAGGTCTGCCCTTGACGGGAAATCGAGTCCGGAGGAGGCCTCGTCCAGTAGCAGTATCTCAGGTGAGGTGATCGCCGCTCTTGAGAGCAGGACCCTCCGTTTCTCACCCGTGGAGAGCGTGTTCATTGTCCTGTCCTTCTTCGAAAGCATCCCTGTCTTCTCAAGTTCCGCATCGGCTTTCTCCCAGTCGCTGTCCTTCACCGCATGGTGGAAATCAAAACCGAGGGAGGAGTAGAGACCCGATGCGACGATCTCCCTTGCAGGGTAGGCTGATGTGAAGAAGGCATCCTGGGATGGGGACACGAGACTCATGCGCATCTTCAGATCCTGGATCATCCACCTTTCCTCTCCGAGGACCGAGGACCTGTATTCATCAAGTGCCAGCGGATACGTCCTCCTCGCTATGACATCGATCAGTGTCGATTTCCCCGCTCCGTTCGGGCCTATTATCGCGATCTGCTCTCCCTTCTCTGCATGAATGGAGACATCTTCAAGTATGTATTTGCCGTCTCTTCTGACTGAGGCATGCTCTATAGTGAAGGCTTCCATGGCTGAATGATATTGCCAATGGGCTCTTTGTTCCATATGGAGTACAATCGGTTCATGATCAATAAAGAAATATTGCTGACTGAAGCGCTGTCTGTACTGAATCCCCGTGATCTTTCAGAGGATGCATCCTGTGCCAGTGTGGCTGCGGCCCTCGTGACGGACAGGGGGAATATATACAAAGGAGTATGCATAGATGTCCCCTGTTCTCTGGGATTCTGTGCCGAGTACTCTGCGATAGCCAGCATGCTCACTGCAGGGGAGAGCCGCATCGCTGCGATAATAGCGGTCACAGAGAATGAGAGGATACTTCCTCCATGCGGGCGCTGCAGGGAACTGATGTATCAGGTGAATCACGAGAATATGGATACGGTCGTCTTCCTGAGTGATGGTTCCAGAACACTGAAGGAACTCCTTCCTGAAGTCTGGAACTGAGCAAAACCATACATCCCGTGCAAAGATGGATGAGTGATTGCCTTATATGTATTCTTTTGAAAGAAAGAATTTTCAATATTTTATTTGCATTCTCTCATAAGCTGTGAGACAATTGTCTTACCCGGAAAGGATGATTGATCCAGCACCTTACCGGTTTCTCAGTAGATGGGAACAAGGAGGTTTGCCACTGATTGAGTTCAGTGGTAATTTTTTTGCCTTCACATCTGATGATCTCCCGGCTGGACAGAAAAAACGCTGGACGGCATATATGGGGTGGGAGAGAAACCGTCCAGCGAAGAAACCAAACCTGAAAGGAGGTCTGAATGTTGCTCTGTAGCCATAACATACGGCTATAAGGGTTTTTCGGCTACAGGGTTCACAGAATCAACACTTAATGCACCGTATCAACACAGAAGCACAGAAAAGAACAAAGGCACCGCGGTGGTGCCTTTGAATACACTAAAAAGGAGGTTTGTTGAAAAAAACTGTTTGCTCTCTCCCTATATAGCAAGAAGCGTGCCAACTCTGAAAATGCTTATAAAACACTGAATTGAGCCAATTTTGAATCAAATAGTGTGAAAAATCTTCACATCGTGCATTTTGTGCATACCCGGGTGTGGATTGACGTGTTTTTATCATGCCTGTAAGGTAATCGGCATGGGAAACAACATACTTAACAGGAGAATGGGATATGTGTTCTGGCCAGGTCTCATTCCGGGACTGATCGCGATAAACATAGTGGCTTTCGGCCTTGCCGCATTTCTCTTTCCCCGTCTTACATACATGCTCTCTCTTGTTCCGTCACTTGTGCACTACAAGCACTGGTACTGGCAGTTCATCACATATATGTTCATGCATGGAGGTGTATGGCACCTCATGTTCAACATGCTGGCGCTTTACATGTTCGGAACACCGGTCTCCAGATCGATTGGATCAAATGAGTTCCTGCTCTTCTATCTGCTTATCGGAACATTGTCGGGAATAGCGAGCTATTTCTCGTATTTCCTCACAGGTCACAACTACATACTTCTCGGCGCTTCCGGAGCGATATACGGGGTGATGCTTCTTTTCTCCGTATTCTTCCCTTCCGCCGTGGTACTTGTGTTCGGAGTCATTCCCGTGCGCGCTCCCGTACTCATGCTGATCTACTTCGCAATCGAGTTCCTCGGCTCTGTCACCTCATATGGAGGAATCGCCCACATCACACATCTTTTCGGACTGCTCTTCGCCTTACTCTACTGTCTCATAAGGTTCAGGATCAGACCATGGACGGCATGGGGCCTCTGAGCATCAATCATCGGAGCCTGATTCGCAAATTTGACCAGTTTCCATAAGAAATGAGGTATTATCTTTTTTGAATTATTGAAATTATATTCAATAAAACCGTATATCCTCTTTACATTTTCAGCAAAGGACATGATGATAATGATATATTGGAGGAATATCGGAAATGCCGAAAACATCTGATTCTGCAAACAAGAAGCTTCTCGCTGCTGCTATCACAGCAACGAAGGCAAGGGATATCAAGGATCTTCTCGACAAGGGAGCTGATATCAACGCACATAATGAGTGGGGCCTCACACCTGTGATGCTTGCTGCTCAGTACAACCACTCAGTAGCTGTTCTCAATGCACTCATCGCAGCTGGCGCTGACATCCATGAGGCTGAGCCTAAGTACAGATCAAACGCTCTTCACCTCGCAGCCAACAGCTCGAAGAACCCGAAGGTCATCGAGGCTCTCCTCGCAGCCGGTGCTAACATCGATGCAAGGAACTATCTCGGTGAGACAGCTCTCATCATGGCTGTGAACAGCAACGATGAGACAAAGATCTCCACACAGCTTATCAAGAGCGGTGCTGACATCAATGCTCGCGACTATCAGGGACACTCTGTTCTCGACTATGCGAAGGCTGCAAAGAGAACATACCTTGTGAACCTTCTCAAGGAGAACGGCGCTGTATAACAGATGCCATGCAGTATGTCAGGTCAGCCTTCGTGCTGACCTTTTTTATTGATTTCCCTTTCTCTCTGTTCTATGATTCATTCCTGATGCAGGGGAACTCTGATGAGTTGAGAAGGCTAGAACCTGACCCTTGGAACCTGTTGGTTAAGACCAGCGTAGGGAGCATCGGGCAGGGCCCTCCTCCTTACGCTAAGGAGGAATATGAGAAAGGCACTTACTATCGCCGGCTCCGATCCCAGTGGAGGAGCGGGAGTCCAGGCGGATCTCAAGACAATGTCAGCACTCGGAGTTTACGGAATGTCCGTAATAGTCTCCGTCGTTGCGGAGAACACCGCACGGGTGATCTCTGTTGAGGACATCTCTCCCCGTGTGATATCCGATCAGATCGATGCCGTGTTCGAGGATATCTTTCCAGATGCGGTCAAGGTCGGGATGCTCTCTTCTGAAGAGGTGATGAGGACCGTGGCTGCAAAACTTGCAGAATACAGACCACAGCATATCGTCATCGATCCTGTCATGTATGCGAAGAACGGTGCGCCTCTGATGCAGGAGGATGCCATAGACGCGCTCATCTCACTCATCGTTCCGGTTGCGACCGTGCTTACTCCGAATATTCCCGAGGCTGAGAAGATCACAGGCATGAAGATCTCCACTATCGATGATATGAAGAAAGCAGGAGAGAAGATCGTATCGATGGGAGCGAAAGCCGCTCTTGTAAAGGGTGGACATTACATCGGAGATGCCTCTGATGTGCTCTTCGACGGTTCTGATTTCCATATCTACACCACGAAACGTATAAATACGAAGAACACACATGGTACCGGCTGCACGCTCTCAAGTGCCATCGCCTCCAATCTTGCGCTCGGATACCCCCTTCCGGAGAGCATAAAGAGAGCAAAGGATTATGTCACAGGTGCGATTGAGCACGCTCTCGATATAGGGAAGGGCAACGGTCCGACAAATCATTTCTATGCTTTATGGAGGAATCTTGAATGACATACATGGACAGAATAATCGCGGATTCAATGGATCTCTGGGATGAGGCGGCTTCATGTCCGTTCCTTGAGAAGATGGGAGATGGGACACTTGATAGGAAACTTTTCTACGAGTACATCGTTCAGGACAGCATATACCTGAGGTACTATCTCAAGGCTTTCGCGATGGGAATGTACAAGGCACCGTCGCTGAAGGACATGCAGTTCGTGTACTCAGTTCTCGGATTCGTGAATGACAGTGAGAACGCGACGAGGCTTGAGTATCTCCGTGATGACGGAAAGACAGATGATGATGTCGAGACAGCTCCTATGAAGATCGCATGCAGAAGCTACACATCATTCCTGATGAAATCATCTGAGAGTGAGGACTATGCAGGTATCCTCATGGCAGTCATACCGTGCATGCTTGGCTATGAATATGTGTTCAGGAAGACAAGGGAGAGACATCCTGAGGTCATGGACGGGTACTTCGCACCTCTTGTGAGTGATTACACAAGCGATGGCTATGCGGAGAGCTGCAGGATCTGGACAGACTACTGCAACAGGTTCATCAACGAGGAGAATTTCGGAAGGATGGCGGCACTCTTCCGTGAGGCAAGCCGTCAGGAGCTCATATTCTGGCAGATGGCGGGAGGTGATGACCATGAGTGATTCAATCGCACTTCTGAGAGAGAAATGTCCTCTTGTGCACTGCATCACAAACTATGTGACAGTGAATGATGTCGCAAACGCGATACTTGCCATCGGCGGTTCTCCGATCATGGCTGATGATATCGCTGAAGCCGGTGATATCACTGCGATAAGCAATGCTCTGGTGATAAATATAGGGACACTCAATGCGCGTACGGTCGAATCGATGATCGCTGCGGGAAAGAGGGCGAATGAGAAAAACATCCCTGTCGTTCTGGACCCTGTAGGAGCCGGAGCATCCTCCCTGAGATCTGAGACCGTGGACAGACTTGTGAAAGAGGTGAAGTTCACGATAATCCGTGGAAATCTCTCCGAGGTCTCATACATTGCCGGTCTTGATGCAGTCACCCGTGGTGTTGATTCAGGAATGGCTGAGGGAGACGCCGATGTTGTCTCGGTCGCGAAGAAGGTCTCATCAATGACGGGAGCTGTTGCCGTCATAACAGGGCGTATCGACACCATTGCGTATGGCAGTCGTCTTGCCACCGTATCTTCAGGAACTGCAGCTATGTCCAGGATCACAGGAACAGGATGCATGCTCTCCGGAATCACAGGTGCTTTCGCCGGTGCATACTTCGATCCGTTTGTGGCGGCTGTCTCTGCAGTGGCTTCAATGGGAGCAAGCGGGGTGAGAGCGTATGAGAGGACAAAGGAGAAGGGTACCGGAAGCTTCCATATCGCGATCATAGATGAGCTCAGCCGCATGACCGATGAGATCCTTTCCGCAGAGGGAGGCATTGAGTATGTCTCCTGATTATACCCTCTATGTATGTACTGACAGGGATCTCATGATATCGGCAACTGTAGCAGAGTCTGTCGAGAAGGCGATTCTCGGAGGAGCCGGAGTCATACAGCTCAGGGAGAAGGAGGTCCCCGGACGTGTCTTCTATGAGACAGCTCTTGAGGTGAAGGCCGTGACATCACGCTATGGCGTTCCTCTCATCATCAATGACCGTGTGGACATTGCCATGGCAGTAGGAGCAGAGGGTGTTCATGTAGGTCAGGAGGACATGCCATGTACAGCAGTCAGGAAACTTGTCGGAAAGGACTGTCTTATCGGAGTCTCTGCCTCGAGTGTCGCTGAGGCAGTCCAGGCTGAGAAGGACGGTGCCGATTACCTCGGGGTAGGGGCAATGAATCCCACTGCCACGAAGACCGATGCCGGTATCGTGACGATCGATGAACTGAAGGCGATACGCAGCGCTGTCTCCATCCCCATAGTCATAATAGGTGGTATCAACAGAAAGACAATACCTCTGTATAAGGGGCTCGGAATCGACGGAATAGCTGTCGTATCTGCCGTTGTCGCGGCTCCTGATGTCACAGAGGCCGCAAAGGAGCTCAGGAAAGAGTGGCTGTCATAAAGGGTGCTGTTTTCGATCTTGATGGTACGCTTCTGGACTCGATGGGAGTGTGGGAGGATGTCGACAGGGCATTCTTCCGCCTCCATGGTCTTGAGATGCCTGATGACTATATCGCGAAACTCAATACGATGAGCTTCTCAGAGTGTGCCGCGTACACGAAGCGGATCACAGGCTTGTCCCTCTCCGAATCTGAGATCCTGGAGGAGTGGCATCAGCTTTCCCTGAAGGCATATGCGGAGGATGTGAGGCTCAAGCCCGGAGCCGCAGAGCTTCTGGAAGCATTTGCACAGAGAGACATACCTATGGCAGTTGCGACAGACCTCGCTGATGAGCTGATGTTTCCTGCTCTGCAGAACAACGGGATACTCAGCTTTTTCAGCACGTTCTCGACAACGGTGAATGCAGAACGTAACAAACGGTGGCCCGATGTGTACATGAAAGCCGCAGAAGGAATCGGAAGAGAAGCATCCTCATGCATTGTCTTTGAGGACATCCTGCAGGGAATAATCACTGCGAAGAATGCAGGGTTCATCACTGCGGCAGTCGCTGACAGTTCATCTGAAAGCTCATGGCCTGAGATGAGAGCCGCCGCAGATCTCTTTCTGGAATCCCTCTCTTCCTTTCCTCTCTCACTTCTTGGCGGCAGCGACCTTTGAGTTCGCCCTGATCTTTCCGGTCTTGCTCTGGATGACTATTGATCCGGGAAGTCCTGAGTTCTTGATATGCGTTCTGGCAGCATCCACAGCCTCTTTCTGTGTCCTGTAGTACTTCGTCACGCGCACATTGTCCCTTTCCTTCTCGAACCATCCCTTCTCAGGATCCATGAATATATAGCGGACCTGCTTCACCTTCGCTTTCTTGTCGGTACTTTTGACATCGACCTCGATGGTCGTTCCTTCTTCAAGAATCTTCTCCTCTGCCATTGAATCCTCCTTTTTCTATGATTCTACCATGGTTCAGGAAGTTCCATGACATCATAATATGGAACTCTTAGTATCCAGCCTTGCCTCTATTCCCTGAAAATGCTAATTTTTGTCTATCAGAACAAAATGACAGAGGTTTCTTCAGATGAATAGCAGTGGTTCAATGATGACAACAATTATCACATTCGTACTTATCATACTTATCTTCTATTTCCTTATGGTAAGACCGCAGAAGAAGAGGGATAAGGAAGCAAAGGCGATGCTTGCCGCCATGAAGAAGGGAGACAAGGTTGTCACCATCGGAGGTATTCACGGTACTGTCGTCATGGTCAAGGATCAGACTGTGGTCGTGAAGGTTGATGATTCGGCTCGCATAGAGTTCACGAAGAGCGCTATCTCTACAGTCACTCCCAAGGATTCCGGAAGACCGGCTCCTAAGAAGGAGAAGGCTGAGGAGAACAAGGCTGTTGAGAACAAGGCCGCTGGAGAGATCACTCCGGAGACATCAGCCCAGGCAGCTCCTTCAGAAGAGAAAGAGGATAAATAACATACGGTTATCCTGTTGTGATAACCAGCATCAGATGGAGGAAAGGGGAATCCTTGTGATTCCCTGATTTTGTTTATGAAGAAGACCGGACGTGTCCTGCTGGTCCTCCTTGCGCTTATGGTCTGCGGAATGCTTCTCTATCCTACGGTGAAGTGGTACTGTTTCGTTCCCCAGAGCGTCAAGGATCTTGCAGCGGGAAGTAATGAGGATATAAGGGACTGGGCGAGAGGTCAGGCTGCCCGTGAGACAGCAGCCCTCGGCGGCCTGTTAAGGTCAGACAGCCATCAGGCAGTGCCAGATGAGTACAGCTATCTCATAAAAGTCGCAGAGAAGGCCAGAAAGGACAATGGAATGGACAAGCCGTCCTCCTGGAATGTCTATGAGCTTCTCTCATCATTCAGGAGCGAGACAGATCTGTTCGTGGCGGTTGAGAGCCATTACCGCAATGAACTGCTGGAGGCGAAGAGGCTGTCAGGAAATGTCCTGCAGCTCGGACTTGATCTCCGCGGAGGTATGTCAGTAGTCCTTGAAGCCGATACGGAAAGCTATGCAGAGATCCATGGCAGCGAGCCGTCAGAGAGCGAGCTTGCAGAGCTCATCGCCGGTGATATCGAGATACTCACATCCCGTATTGACCAGTTCGGAGTCACCGAGCCTGATATCAGACAGCAGGGATCTGATCAGATAATCATAGAGGTTCCGGGAGAGGTCGATCCGGAGCGTGTCGATTCCTTCCTGATGTCACGCGGTTCTCTCACATTCCATCTCGTCGATGAAGAGCTTACCGCAAGAGTGAACAGGGACTATATGCAGAACAGGACGGCTGCTTTCAGACCGGACGGTTCGATCATCGTTCCGTCATACATTCCTGAAGGCCGTGAGGTGCTCGGCTACTACACAGAGGATGAGTATGGAATCGATGAGCTGAGGGAGTTCGTGGTCATATACTCCGATGTGGCGCTCGACGGAACCCATCTGGAATCAGCCAAGATGGAGAGAAACCCGCAGAACAACCAGCCTGTCGTCAATTTCAGACTTGATTCCGAGGGCGGAGAGATCTTCTATGCCCTGACCTCACGCAATGTGGGGCACCAGCTTTCAGTCGTCATGGACGGCAAGGTGAAGAGCGTCGCGACCATCAACAGCGCGATAAGCCAGGATGTGCAGCTCTCAGGCTCATTCACGGAGAACGAGGCGAGATCACTTGCTGTCTCCCTCCGTACGGCATCCCTTCCGATAGACCTCACTGTCGTGTCGGAGCAGGGTGTCGGCGCATCTCTGGGGTCCGATGCCGTGAGTGTCGCTCTCAAAGCAATCCTCCTCGGATTCTTCCTGGTTGTCGGCTTCATGTTCGTATACTACGGACCTGCAGGCATAATCGCGGACATCGCGCTCCTGATGAACTTCTACATGATGATCGCAGTGCTCTCCGCACTCCATTTCACGCTCACGCTGGCGTCTGTCGCAGGTCTTGTGCTCACGCTCGGCATGGCCATCGATGCGAACGTCATCATCTATGAGAGGATGAAGGAGGAGCTGAGAATGGGCAAGAATCCATATGATACGGTGCAGCTCGGATTCGGAAGGGCCTTCTGGACGATCATGGACTCAAACGTCACCACGATAATTGCGGCTGTGGTCCTCTCAGTATTCGGTTCCAGTACGGTGAAGGGTTTTGCCAACACTCTTGCTGTGGGTATCATCTGCTCACTCTTCACATCGCTCTTCGTATCCCATCTGCTCTTTGACTTCTTCGTTAAGGAAGATAGCTGGAAGGGAGTAAGACTCTCATGGAGAAAAAGATGAAGGAACCATTCAACTCACTGAAATACAGATATATTGCGATGGCATGCTCGGCAATCTTCATCATTGCCGGAATCATCATGTTCTTCGTAGCAGGTTTCGTCACCGGTATCGATTTCGGATCGGGCTATTCAGAGGAGATAAAGGTCTCTCCTCTCGGATTCTCCGCTTCCTATACAGGTGACAAGACGGCCGTCCTCTCTGTCGAGTCAGGAATTCTCACACTGACACTGCGTTCTCCTGAAGGGGTTGAGACCGTATCATTCGATCCTGCTCAGTATCCTCTTTCCGGAGATGTTGCAGCAGCGCTGGAAGAGCACGGTATTGATACTGCAGTCGCTGATCCGCTTCTTCCCGCATCAAACCTGATCGCAGGCTTCGGTTTTCCTGCAGTCCTTTCCGATACTCCTGTCCGCGTGAACTATGCAACCGACACTGTCGATGTCACTATCGAGGACATCAGGGAGGCCCTGTCGTCTCTTGGAAGTGTCAACGTGCAGACAGTCGGAAAGGAAAGCGATGCCGGATTCCAGATCAAGGTGAATGTTGAGGAAGGCGAGGGGCAGAGTGATGTGGAGGCCAGAGTCAACGGAGCTCTCTTCTCGGCATTCGGAGAGGAGAACATCGTCATCATGAGAGCGGACTTCGTCGGACCGAAGTTCTCATCATCCCTCTTCCGTGATTCTGTTCTCGGAATCGCGCTGGCTCTTGTCCTCATACTCGGTTACATCGCTGTCAGATTCCGCATAGCATATGCACTCTCATCCATCCTCGCACTGGTGCATGATGTTCTTGCCATGCTCTCGTTCATCCTCATATTCCGTCTGGAGGTCTCCTCCACGACGATAGCGGCCGTGCTGACGATCATAGGTTACTCGCTGAACAACACGATAGTCATATTCGATCGCATAAGGGAGAACGTGAAGACTGAGAAGCGGCTTACGGTCAGTGAGATCATCTCCATGTCAGTCAGGCAGTCGATGACAAGAACGGTGATCACGAGCCTTACGACGCTCTTTGCAATAGTTCCCCTCGCATTCCTCGGAAGCGGAGATATCCAGCTGTTTGCTGTGAATCTCACATGGGGACTTCTTGCAGGCGCGTATTCCTCTGTGTTCCTCGCTCCTGCATTCCTCCTGATCTTCAACCGCTTCATGCCGGTCAATGTCGAGAAGGAGAAGAAAGAAGAGGAGTACTCACTGGTCTGATGAAGATTGTAACCGCATCATCGTATGGATTCTGCAGCGGGGTGCGCTCCGCTGTGGATAAGGCACTGAAGGCGGCTGAAAGAGCAGGGAGGCTGTCGCTTCCCTGTTATGTCACAGGAAGTCTTGTTCACAGCAGCGCGGTCTCGGCCATGCTCAGGGATCATGGGATTGTGGAGATAGACTCTCCTGAGGGCCATGAGCCCGGAATCGTCGTGATCAGGACCCATGGCATAACCGATCAGCTGAGAGCTGAGTTCGAAAGGGGAGGATTCATCATCGAGGATGCGACCTGCCCTGTGGTCCTGAGGAACGCCAGACTTCTGAAGAGTGCCGTGAACCCGGTGATCATAGGCAGGAAATCCCATAGTGAGATAAAAGGTCTTGCCGGATGCGGTGATATCCCGGTCATAGAGAGTCCTGATGATCTGGGTATCCTTGAGAAAGGGATTGAATACAGCGCGGTGATACAGACAACGCTCTCATCATCCCTTCTGGAATCGATACTGGACCGGGCTTCCTCCATGGGCATCCATATTGAATGCATCACATCGATCTGCGGAGCTTCAGAGGAGAGGAGAAGAGCTCTCAGGGAGATCGCGGATGAGGTGGAGGCATTCGCTGTAGTCGGAGATGAGAGCAGTGCGAACACCTCAGAGCTGGTGGCGATAGCGTCATCTCTTGGAAAACCTTCCTTCCTGATCTCCTCTCCGGACTCCATTCCACCATCACTTTTTTGCTATAATACCGTTGGACTCACTGCAGGGGCTTCTGCTCCTGATGACCTGATAGAGACTGTAAGAAGGAGGCTTGAAAACAATGGCAGATGACATCCAGAGAGAGCTCATTCCGATACCGACTGTTAAAAGGTACCCGTCATACCTGAGACTTCTGAAGCAGGCAAGGGACGGAGGCAGACGGTATATAAGCGCGACAGAACTTGCGGACGAGCTCTCACTCAAGCCGATACAGGTCAGGAAGGATATCTCAAGTACGGGAATAGAGGGCAAGCCGCGTGTGGGTTTCGTGATCGAGGAGCTGATAGAGGCCATAAACCACGCTCTCGGGTGGGACAACCCGACCGATGCCGTGATCGTGGGCTGCGGTAATCTCGGATCCGCGATAGCGGCTTACGGCGGCTTCGACGCGTACGGACTGAGAATCGTTGCAGGATTCGACAAGGATCCTTTACGCATAGGATCGAAGGTCGGGGGCATAACGGTCTATCCGCTGGAGACCATGAACCAGTACATAAAGACCCACCGTGTCTCCATCGGTGTCATAGCTGTCCCCGCGTCCCAGGCACAGGCTACAGCCGATCTTCTTGTCGGATGTGGAATAAGGGGTATATGGAACTTCGCTCCCAAGGATCTGAAACTTCCTGATGATGTGGTCCTGCAGCGTACTGACCTTGCAACATCATTCGCGGTGCTTTCCATCAAACTCAGGAAGAAACTTGCGGAAGAGGGTCCTGATGATTGCAGTGAATATGACATTTAATGCATTGAATATCAAGTTTATGTGACTGCTGTAATATTAACTTGCCATATTCGCGGTTTTTGTGATGTTTTCTCAGATTTATCTGAGCTAATTCCTAGTACAGAATCATTTTATTGACTTCCTTTTCAACATGGTATAGTCTTTTATTGACTAGGAGCTAAGATGGCTGAGAATGATAGGCTGAAAGTGGAGCTCTGCATGGGTTCCAGCTGCTTCGCGAGAGGCAACAGCGGTACTCTCTCCGATCTGGAGGAGTATATAAATGAAAACGGACTTGAGGACAGAATAGAGCTTGAAGGGCATCTGTGTCTTGGCAAGTGCAATTCGGGCCCGCACATCACGATCGGGGGAAAGGAGTTCTCAGGTATTTCCGATTCCAGTTGCGTCATAGATCTTGTCAAGAAGGCACTGGAGGAAATCGATGCAGAATCCGATCTACACTGAGGTAACTAGCTGCCGCGACTGCTATAAGTGCGTGCGTTCATGTCCTGTAAAGGCCATCCAGATCAAGGATGGGAATGCTATGATCATGAAGGACAGGTGCGTGTACTGCGGCAAGTGTGTCCATGTCTGTCCCAACAACGCGAAGAAGGTCAGGAATGACACTGAGCGCGTGAAGCTTGCCATCAAGTCAGGACGCCCTGTCTTCTGTTCCCTTGCGCCTTCATATGCTGCAGAGTTCTCCGGACAGGAAGAGGAACTGCTCACAGCTCTCAAGAAACTTGGTTTCACCGCCATATCGGAGACAGCGATAGGCGCAGCTCTCGTGACCGAAGCGCTTGATCTCTATGCGTCTGAGCACGATGGCTCCTGCCCGTTCATCGGAACCGCATGCCCTGCTGTGGTCGAGCTTGTGAAGAAGTACTATCCCCAGTATGTCGACCGTCTGGCACCTGTTCCATCTCCGCTCCAGACACACAGCGCGTATCTCAGACACATCTACAATGAGGACCTGATAATAGTCTTTGTCGGCCCATGCATCGCGAAGAAGATGGAGGCTGACACAACTCCTGGCTATCCTGATTTCGCTCTCTCATTCGATGAGCTCAGGGCCTGGATGGACAGCGAGGGGATCTCTCTTGATACCATAGAGACTGAGGCTGTGGACCTTGTCCCTGTCAAAGCCGGCATAACGACTCTCTACCCGATCGAGGGCGGTCAGATAATGAGCTCCGCGATCTGGGGAAAGAACAGACTCGATACCAAGGCGATATCCATGTCGGGTATGGAGGAGGTTCTCTCGGCGCTCTCTACAGAAGATGATCCTTTCCCGTTCCTCGAGCTTCTCTCCTGTGACGGAGGTTGTGTCAACGGCCCCGGAACGAGCATCCGCTCATCAATCGCGCAGAAGAAGAGAAGAGCTGCGGAATGGACAGAGAAGAGGCTGGATGAGCCAGAGCTCTTCAAGGGCGATGAGGAATTCGCCAGAACGCTTCTGGAGAAAGGTTATTCGATTCTCGACGCACCTAAGCCTGCTGCAGAGGTGAAGTTCAGGGAAGAGCATACGGAGAGCGAGATCAAGCGCGCCCTCGTCGAGCTTGGAAAGCTCACGAAAGCCGATGAGCTCAACTGCGGTGGCTGCGGATACAACACATGTCGTGACATGGCTGTCGCCTACCTTGACGGAATGGCCGAGATCGAGATGTGCGTGACGAAGATGAGGAAGGAGGCGGAGA
>CALXON010000106.1 GCA_944389985.1 uncultured Spirochaetaceae bacterium
GTTCAAAAGGGACACTAACACAATACAGAACATGTGTCAAATGCGAAGCTGCCGCTTCATCTGAAAGAATCCACGGCAGCAGGATTACTTATTTCTTCCTCCTCCAGATAAGGTGGTACTTGACCTCCTCATCCTTGTGGAAGAATCCGATGCCGAGGAAGTTGAATATGATCGCGACTATCGGACATACGAATGCGAGGAAGTTGTACGGAATGATCTCGTATACGGAGATGCCTCCGAGGACGACTCCCTGACCAAGCGTCCATGCGTTCCATGGAACGACAGAGCCGAGGACAACACCAGTATCGGCAAGCATTCTGGCAAGGACTGCCCTGTTGATGTCCATCTCGTCACAGACCTCCTTGAATGCGACAGCCGGGATGGCTATTGACGGATACTGTCCGCCGGCCATTGTCATGAGGATTGAAGATCCTGCGACACCGAGCATGATCGATCTTGAGGAGCGGAGTCTCTTCGAGAGGCTTCCTACAAGGACAGTGAGAACGCCGGAAACGGTGAAGAGACCGCTGAGCATACCGATGAGGATGATCGTGCCGGTGAGCCAGAGCATGCTGTTGAATCCGCCACGGCAGACGATCGTATTCACAGCCTCGACGCCTGTGTCGATGTTGAATCCGCTGAGGAGGAATCCCATGTTCTCGATGAATCCATGGCCCTGGAAGATCATGGACCAGATAACACCGAGTCCGATTCCGATACCGAATGTGATGAATGCAGGAACCTGCTTGATCGAGAGTACGAGTACGACGACTACAGGAATGATGTGGATGATGCTCACATCAAATGAGGATGCGATTCCGTTCGAGAGCTCTGCGACTGCTGTCGTATCGATCTCACCGGAAGCCCTGAGGCCGAGGATGATGTAGATCACAAGACAGATCAGACAGCTCGGAACCATCGTGTAGAGCATCGACTTGACGTGTGTGAAGAGAGGAACCTCACATGCTGATGCTCCGAGAAGAGTACAGTCTGAGAGCGGGCTTGCCTTGTCACCGACGAACGCACCTGCGACAACCGCACCAGCAGCCATTCCTGCAGGAATTCCGAGACCTGCGGACATACCGCAGAGAACGACACCGATCGTACTGATCGAGCCCCAGCTGGTTCCTGTACAGATGGACATGAAAGCCGGCAGGAGGAAACAGATCGGGAGATAGAACGTAGGTGTGACGATCTGCATTCCATAGTAAAGCAGTGTCGGGATCGTGCCTGATGCCATCCAGACAGCTACCATACAGCCAACGAGGAGCATGATGATCGTAGCTCCTGCTACCTGATGCACACCCTCAGCCATGGCTTCATCGATCTTCTTCCATGAGACGCCCATGTAGAGGCAGAAAATCATCATCACGAAAAGTGCGATGAGGGTTGCAATTGCGACATCGGTACCCACAAGGATGAGGGCCACAATCACGATAAGCGGCAGAAAGCATCCGGCGATCGCAAGGCCGAATGTCATTTCACGAGGACTTCTTTCTTTCATACTGACTCCTGTTATTTGCAGCTGAATGCTTTTTCAATGCGGCTGAGAGCCTCTCTGAGGTTCTTCTCCGTGACGGCGAAGTTGATGCGGACATACCCCTCTCCGTCAGGTCCGAAGTTGTCAAGTCCGTCATCAAGATGGATATGTGCCTTCTCGAGGAAGAACTTGTCCAGATTCCTTGTGCCGATTCCGGCGTTTCTGCAGTCAATCCACAGAAGGAAGCTTCCCTCCGGTCTGTACGGGATGAGCGGCAGATTCTTCTCCTTGAAGAATGTCATCGCCTCCTCGACATTCCTTGCAAGGTATGCGTTGAGTTCCTTCATCCACTCATCGGCCTTTCCTTCAAGGATCGTGGTGATCGCCTCTATCGCGAAGCTGTTCGTGGCATAACCGAAGGAGAATGCCTGGATCTGGCGCATCCACTCCTTCTGCATGTCAGGATTTGCTATGGTGATGATCGCATGGGGAAGGCTCATGACATTGTAGCCCTTGCTGAGGCTGACGATCTGCACTCCGATCTCCTTTGCCTTCTCTGATACGGCAAGAAGAGGAATGAACTCATGATCGCCATATGTGATCATGCCGTGGACCTCATCGGAGATGACCTTGACGCCGTTGCTGTAGCAGATGTCTACAAGCTTCTCCAGCTCCTTTCTGGTGAAGACCCTTCCTGTCGGGTTGTGGGGATTCACGAGCAGGTAGCACGATGGATGGTATTCCCTGATCTTCGCCTCGAAGTCATCGAAATCAATCTCGAAATGACCGTTCACAGGTTTCATCGGATTCGCGATCTGACGGCAGTCAGCACCGCTTATCGCCCAGCTGAGCGGGTTGAACGCAGGTGTCTGCACGATGATGGCGTCCCCCGGTTTCGCATAGATGCCGAGAGCCATGCGTACCGCACCGATGGTGCTGGGTACAGTGCTGAGCCACTCCCTCTTCACCTCAAGCCCGTAATTCCTTGCGTACCAGTTGATGATCGCATTGAAATACCTGTCGGGGCGCTGCCTGTAGTTGTAGCAGTTCTCCTCGGCAATCGGAAGAAGAGCCTCCCTGATGCATGGAGCGCACTCGAAATCGAGATCCGCAGTTCCCATTCCGATGACATCATCCGGCACATCCGGAAGATCCCAGCGGAAGGATCCGTTTCTCCTGTGATCAGGAGTCCTGTCGAAATTGTACTTCATATCTACCCTCCAGACTTACAGATGACGAAACCAGAAAGCTTTAAGCCTTCTGGCCCCCTCTTCTATGTTCTCTAATGAAGTTGCAAGGTTCAGCCTGATGAATCCGGCTCCGCCCTTTCCCAGCTCGGCTCCGTTCTCGACGATCATGTGCTCCTCTTCGGAGATGAGATAGGCAAGCTGCTGGGGCGGAATGCGCAGTCTCCTCATATCCGCCCAGGCAAAATACATGGACTCGGCAGGGACGATGGCAGCACCGGGAAGCTCTGAGCGGAAGTAACCGGACAGGAACCGGTGATGGCTCTCTATCTCCCTCATCAGTGCGGAAAGCCACTCATCGCACTCGGTGTAGGCTGCTATGACGGCTTCCATTCCCATGATGTTCAGTCCGTAGCTCAGATTCATCTTTCCAAGCTCTTCGGTATATCTTTTCAGAAGCTCAGGATTCTCCGTGACAATGTATGAATGCCTGAGACCTGTGGTGTTGTAGACCTTGCTTGTCGAGTACATCGTGATCGTCCTCAAGAAAGCGTCCCGGGAGACCGATGCAATGGGAATATATCTGACATTGTCGAAAAGAAGTCCGGAATAGACATCATCCGACATGATGTACGCATCATGAGCGGCACAGATGTCAGCGATCCTCTCAAGCTCCTCCCTGTTCCACGCCCTTCCGACAGGGTTATGCGGATTGCAGAACCAGAGGACACGGCTTCCACTCTCAAGACAGGACTCCAAGGCTGTGAAGTTGACTTTGTATCCATGACCATCGTAGAGAAGCGGGCATTCAAGTGCGGTCCTTCCGTTCTGGCTGATCATGGAGCGGAAACAGAAATGCACGGGAGTCATGATCGTGATCTTGTCACCGGGCTTCGTGAGTATGCCCATGATGAGCTTTGCAGACGCGTATATGCCGACATTCTGCCCTACCGATGTCCTTGCATCGATATCCCAGCCTGTCTGGCGGAGAAGATGATCGTGAATGACATCATAGAATCTGTCTGTCACCATCGGATACCCCAGATGGCCTCTGTCTATGACTCTTCTCAGGGCTCTGAGAACCGGCTCGGGAGAGCGGTAATCCATATCGGCAGTACCGAAAGCGAGTAGGTCATCAAAGCCTGTCCGCTCCCTCTCGTACTCCCATTTCATTCTGGATAATCCAGCTGGATCAGCAATCAACGGACTCTCCGTCATAACCTCCCCCTCTCCTATATTCAGAATTATAAAAATAAAAAATTTTAATGTAAATATAAAAGATTTTAGTGATTTTCAGCTCATTATTTCATTGTTCCGTGGTGCCACTGATGTTATAAAATTCTATGAAAAAGGAGCTGATCAGCTGAACTATGGGCATCAAACTGACAAAAACAGACAGAATCATACTTGAATCATACGCATCAATGATAGAGGATCTCTCGGCGTATCTTGGATCCGCATATGAAATAAGCCTGCACAGTCTTGAGGATTATAACCACTCTGTCGTGAGGATAATGAACGGCTATCATTCAGGGCGTACCCAGGGCGCACCCCTTACAGATCTCGCTCTCAACATGCTCAAGCGCATAACGGATCAGGGAATATCCGCAAAGGAATCGTATACGACATACAACGCTATCTCACAGTCAGGAGAGCATCTGAAATCATCGACAATACCGATTCCCGGTGAGAACGGAAGGATAATAGGAATTCTCTGCATAAATCTCTATCTCGACACACCGCTTTCGGAGATACTGCAGTCACTTGAGAGCAGGAAGCAGGATATGGAGAAGGAGTATTTCGCGGCGACCATGTCCGATGCGATCGCAGAGGCGATAAACGATGCGAGGAATCAGGTGATGGTGAACAGCAGCATTCCTTCGGTAAACAAGAACAAGGCGCTCATCAGCATCCTCAGTGACAAGGGAATCTTCAACATCAAGGACTCTGTGTCCATAGTCGCGGATGCACTGGGAATCTCGAAGAACACCGTATACATGCATCTGAGGAATCTTGAGGGGAACACCTCTGACGAGACATAAAATCCGGGTGAGATGATTCCCACCCGGAAGAATTGGAGTCTATATCGGATCAGACAGCGCTTTCCGCGAACAGTCTGATCTGGGATGCGTTTGTTATGACAGTCGCCACACCGTCGGTGAATGACACCAGAGTCGGAGCCTGGACGATGCCGTACTTTTTGCAGAGCTCCATGTTCTCCTCTGCGTCCACCACCCTGTACTTCAGTCCGGCCTTGTCGAGTGCCGCTTTCGCGATACGGCAGTTCGGGCAGGTCTTCGTCACGAAGAGAAGCATCTCCTCACCATTCTGCTCAGAGGCAAAACAGCTTGAGTCACCGGCCTTCGGGTGTGCAACTCCATGATGCGTGAGCTTGGAGTTGGGGATGTCGTATGTCTTTCTCTCCCTGAACTCCTCAGCCTTTCCGACGTTCCAGTTCTGGACAGGGCGGTAATAGCCCGTGATCCTTGAGTAGACCTCTGTCGGCTTTCCGCAGTGAGGACACTCATAGACCTCGCCTGCGATGTATCCGTGCTCCGCACACACGGAGTATGTCGGGCTGAGTGTGTAGTAAGGAAGCTCATAGTTCTCCGCGATCTTCCTCACGAGCACCATCGCACTTCTCCAGTCAGGCATCTTCTCTCCGAGGAACGCATGGAAGACAGTTCCTGATGTATAGAGAGTCTGGAGTCTGTCCTGCACATCGAGAGCCTGGAAGATATCATCGGTATAGCCCACAGGAAGGTGTGATGAGTTCGTATAGTACGGTGAGTTCTCATCGGAGGAAGCTGTGATGATGTCAGGGAACTGCTCAACATCGTGCTTTGCGAGTCTGTATGCCGTGGACTCCGCAGGGGTCGCCTCGAGGTTGTAGAGATCACCATACTTCTCCTGGTAATCGGAGAGCCTCTCCCTCATGTGGTTGAGCACCTCGACCGCGAAATCCTGAGATCTCTTGTCTCCGAGATCGACACCGAGCCAGGAAGCGTTGAGACATGCCTCATTCATTCCGCAGAGTCCGATCGTCGAGAAGTGGTTGTCAAATGAACCGAGGTATCTCTTCGTGTAAGGATAGAGTCCTTCCTCCAGAAGTCTTGTGATGACAGTCCTCTTTATCTTCAATGAGCGTGCGGAGATGTCCATGATCCTGTCGAGTCTCTTGTAGAAATCGGCCTTGTCCTTCGCCTGATACGCGATGCGTGGAAGGTTCACGGTGACGACACCCACAGATCCCGTGCTCTCACCTGAACCGAAGAATCCTCCGGACTTCTTCCTGAGCTCTCTGAGGTCAAGGCGGAGACGGCAGCACATCGATCTGACATCGGACGGCTCCATGTCGGAATTGATGTAGTTGGAGAAGTAAGGAGTACCGTACTTAGCCGTCATCTCGAAAAGAAGCCTGTTGTTCTCAGTCTCTGACCAGTCGAAGTCCTTCGTGATCGAGTATGTCGGGATAGGATACTGGAAGCCACGTCCGTTGGCATCTCCCTCGATCATGATCTCAATGAACGCCTTGTTGACCATATCGGCCTCTTTCTGGCACTCACCGTATGTGAAGTTCATCTCCTTGCCACCGACAAGGGCAGGAACATTCCTGAGATCCTGAGGGATGACCCAGTCGAGCGTCACGTTCGTGAATGGTGCCTGAGTACCCCATCTTGACGGAGTGTTGACTCCGTAGACAAAGGACTGGATGCACTGCTTCACCTCATCATATGAGAGGTTGTCGATCTTCACGAAAGGAGCAAGGTATGTATCAAAGGAGGAGAATGCCTGAGCTCCTGCCCATTCGTTCTGCATGATGCCGAGGAAGTTCACCATCTGGTTGCAGAGTGTCGAGAGGTGCTTCGCAGGAGATGATGTGATCTTTCCCGGAACTCCTCCAAGTCCTTCCTGGATCAGCTGCTTGATCGACCAGCCTGCGCAGTAGCCTGCGAGCATGGAAAGGTCATGGATATGGATATCGCAGTTGCGGTGAGCCTTCGCGATCTCCTCGTCATATACCTCACTGAGCCAGTAGTTCGCAGTGATCGCTCCGCTGTTTGAGAGGATGAGTCCTCCGATCGAGTACGATACGGTGCTGTTCTCCTTGACTCTCCAGTCATTGAGTTTCAGGTAATCATCCACGATCTTCTTGTAGTCAAGAACGGTGGACTTCATGTTTCTCATCTTCTCGCGCTGCTTGCGGTAGAGAATATAGCTCTTGGCGACATCACCGTATCCGGCCTCACCGAGAACCTCTTCAACAGAGTCCTGGATCTCCTCGACGGCGATCTTTCCGTCCTTGACCTTTGAGGAGAAAGCGGCCGTAACCTTGAGAGAGATGAAATCTATTACATTGTCGTCATAAGGCTTCTCGATTGAATCAAATGCCTTCTTTATCGCTGCAGATATCTTGGATATGTCGAACCCGACTACCTGCCCGTCACGCTTGACTACCTGATACATATTTTCTCCTTACCGCGGGATCGCGGTAGTGAACAATATAGCATGCAGCAGGATCCTGCGCAATACCAAAAACACAACAGAAAGTGCTATTAAAGTTATACTACGCTATATGTAGTGGATATCACCTATCGCGAATGAATACGTTTTCTATATAGGTTTTAAGTATAGTGCTATAAGCCGAAAGCTCTTCAGACGAGGGCGTCGTAAACACAGGGTTTATGATATCTCCAGAGTCTGCATAGCTTTGCAGATAATAAACATGGGCATGGCGTGCCATATACGCTATTTGTCTGAAAGATTCTTCATCATGAAGCTCATGCATCACCGTAGTCCTGAACTCATACTGCACAGGATCTGTTGAAAGATACTCTATCGAGGCCTCCACGGGGGCTGTGTCAAGGCCTGGAATTCCCGTTGTCTCGGCATAGCGGTCCAGTGAGTTCTTCACATCCATGGCGATGTAGTCCACACCGCTCTCCACAGCCTTCATCATCGCCTCAGGTCTGTATCCGTTCGTATCGAGCTTCACGGAGTATCCGAGATCCTTGATCCTCTTTATGTACTCGGTAAGATCCGGGGCGAGTGTCGGCTCACCGCCTGTCAGCACCACACCGTCGAGCATTCCCTTCCTCTTCCTGAGATAGGAGAAGATCTCATCATCGGGGATGACTGCCTCCGTCTCAGGATGGAGCACCAGAGCGGCGTTCTGACAGAACGGACAGCGGAAATTGCAAGCACCGGTGAAAAGGATCGCAGCGACCTTCCCGGGATAATCGACCAGCGTCATCTTCTGGATACCATGGATAATCATGACACCGATTATAGAACAAATGGAGGATTCAAGAAATCGGCAAAGAAAAGAGGTACCAGCCGCAGCCAGTACCCCGTTTCAGTAATCCGGAATCAGAATGACCTGAGAAGCTCTATGTGCTCTCTGGCCTTCGTGATCTTCTCCTCGAACTCAGCCTTCTTTCCCCTCTCCTTCTCGATGGCCTCGGGCTTTGCATGGGAGATGAAGTTCTCGTTCGAGAGCTTCTTGTCAGAAGCCTCAAGAAGCGCGGTGTTCTTCACGATCTCTCCTTCAAGGCGTCTGATCTCAGCATCGACATCGATAGCGTCACGGACGAAGACAAAGGCCTCGAATCCGATCGCGGTCGCGGGGAATGCTCCCTTCACGTCCTCGCTTCCGTCCGTATCGACAACGACTGAAGATGCGTTCATCAGTGATCTCATGAGATCGGACTCGGAGCGGAAGAAATCCGCGGCTGCGGAAGGTTCCATCCTGATGACGACCTTCAGCTTCTTCTCAGGAGCGATCTGGAGATTCGCCCTTGCAGCCCTGACGACCCTTGAGGCTTCCTGGAGAAGACCGACAAGGCTGTCAGCCTCCGCGTCCTCTGCCTCAGGTGAATACTCAGGATATGGAGCTGTGATGACATCTCCCTTATGGTTCGGAAGCTTCTGGTAGATCTCCTCCGTGATGAATGAGAGGAACGGATGCATCAGGCGCATCGCCTTCTCGAGGATATCCATGAGGACGGATACAGCGAAGTTCTTCTCATCATCGCTTCCGGAGAGGAGTCTCGGCTTCGATGCCTCGATATACCAGTCACAGTAGTCATTCCAGAAGAATGAGTAGATGGCCTGTGCGGCCTCGTTGAACCTGTAGCCCTCCATCGCATCATGAATTGTCCTGCTCGCAGCGTTCAGGCGGGAGTAGATCCAGCGGTCCATGATCGTGAGCTTTGACTTGTCGATGCTGACAAGTTCCCTTCCCTCAAGATTGAGAAGAAGGTATCTCGTGGCGTTCCAGATCTTGTTCGCGAATCTTGAGCCGAGACGGAATGACTCCATGTCGATCATGACATCCTGTCCCTGAGCCGCAAGATAGCAGAGAGTGAACTTCATGGCATCGGCGCCGAAGCGGTCGATGACCTCAAGCGGATCGATACCGTTACCCAGGGACTTGGACATCTTCCTGCCCTTAATATCCCTTACAAGACCGGTGATGACGATATCATGGAACGGAGCCTTTCCGAGGAACTCCTCCGAGGCCATGATCATTCTGGAAATCCAGAAGAAGATGATGTCATATGCCGAGACAAGGGTGTCTGTCGGGAAGAACTTCTCGAGATCCGGGGTCTTGTCAGGCCAGCCGAGCGTTGAGAAAGGCCAGAGCCATGATGAGAACCATGTGTCGAGCACATCGTCATCCTGCCTGAGGTTGTGGCTGTGGCAGTCAGGACACTCAGTGACATCGGTTCTGGACACGATCATCTTCCCGCAGTCCTGACAGTACCAGACAGGTATCCTGTGGCCCCACCAGAGCTGACGTGAGATGCACCAGTCACGGATGTTCTCCATCCAGTGCACATATGTGTTCTCCCACCTTCTCGGATAGAAGACTATGTCTCCGTTTCTCCATGCACCGAGTGCCTTCTCCGCAAGGCTCTTCATGGAGACGAACCACTGCTCCGAAAGATATGGCTCGACTGTCGTGTGGCAGCGGTAGCAGTGTCCCACATCATGTGCGTGGTCTGTGACCTTCACAAGGTAACCACCCTTCTCAAGATCCTCCACCACAAGAGCTCTGGCCTTCTCGGCCATCATTCCACGGTATTTCTCCGGAACATTCTCATTGAGTGTTCCATCTGGATTGAGGAGGTTTATCGCCTCAAGGTCATGGCGCTTGCCGCACTCGAAGTCATTCGGATCGTGTGCGGGAGTGATCTTCACCATTCCTGTTCCGAATTCCATGTCGACGAAGCGGTCCGTAATGATCGGGATGCGTCTGTCGGTGAGAGGAAGGAGAAGCTCCTTGCCGACGACATCCTTATAGCGCTCATCGTCGGGATTCACAGCAACAGCGGTATCACCGAACATCGTCTCAGGACGTGTGGTGGCGACAGTTATGTACCCTGAACCGTCAGCATACGGGTACCTGACATCATAGAGCTTTCCGGGAACGTTCTCGTACTCGACCTCATCATCGGCAAGCGCAGTTCCGCACTTGGGACAGTAGTTCACAAGATACTTTCCCTTATAGATGAGTCCGCGCTCATAGAGTGTGACGAATGCCTCGCGTACAGCGCGGGAAAGGCCCTCATCCATCGTGAAGCGCTCGTGGTCCCAGTCACAGGAGCATCCCATCTTCTCGAGCTGGCTCTTGATGATGTCATGATGCTTCTCCTTGACCTGCCAGGTGCGCTCGACGAACTTCTCGCGTCCGAGGTCCTGACGTCTGAGGCCTTCCTTCTGAAGCTGTCTCTCGACCACGTTCTGTGTGGCGATTCCGGCATGGTCTGTTCCAGGAACCCAGAGAGACGGACGGCCTTGCATCCTGTAATATCTTATGATGATATCCTGCAGGCTGTTATTGAGAGCATGCCCCATGTGAAGAATGCCGGTGACATTCGGTGGCGGCATGACGATTGAAAAATGCTCTTTATCGGAATCAGCAGGTGCGAACTCGCCTTTTTCCTTCCAGTAAGAATAGATACGGTCCTCGAAATCCTTAGGATCATAAGCCTTTGACAGCTCAACTGCTTTCATGTAGATACCTTCCCTTTTGGAATACAGCGCGATTCTATCAGATATCATGAAATGGAACAACCGAGGAACGAAAAAGTCCTCACCTTTCGATGAGGACCATTGGTGCTCCCCCGGAGGGATTCGAACCCCCGACAGGGTGGTTAACAGCCACCTGCTCTACCGACTGAGCTACAGGAGAATTGTGTTCTTCCGAACAGTGAAGAGAATACGGATTTCACACTTTACTGTCAATAGCTTTGGCCCAGAATTTTCCACAAAATCGGGAAGAACCATGTATTGTCAGTCAATGTATGGAATTAACGGGAACATATACTCTTTTCATGCTATCATTTTCATATGCAGCTGCGAATACTACTTTTCTTCCAGAGTCTGGCATCCCCGTTTCTGGACCTGATCATGAACATGATAACAGTGGCAGGAGAGATGATGATTCCTGTCCTAGTCATCCTGATAATCTACTGGTGCGTAGACAAGAAGAAGGGACTTGTCACCGCCATGTCGCTCCTGACAGCTCTCATGACGACACAGATCATAAAGGCCATCGTAAGGTACCCGAGACCATTCATGATGTATCCGGATCTGATAAAGGGCGGAAGGATAAGCACGGCGACCGGCTATTCATTTCCCTCGGGTCACAGTACCACAGCATCATCATTCTACGGCTCCATCGCGATGCTGTTCCGCTCGCGTACGGTAAGGATAATCTCTGTCCTTCTGATCATAGCCGTACCTGTATCGAGGCTGTACCTCGGAGTCCACTGGCCGATGGATGTCATCGGAGGAACTGCGATAGGTCTTGCATCTGCGATGTTCCTCGTACCTGTGTTCTGCACTGTCTATGATGACGAGAAAGCATTTCTGCGTCTGACGATGATATACGGAAGCATCATGCTAATTGTCTCACTGGTCACGGCAATACTTCTCGACAGAGGAGCCGACGAGCGGGCTTTTGCAGATCTCTCGGCAAACGGAGCGGTCGCCGCAGGTGTGCTAATCGGAGCTTTTCTTGAAAGGAAGCACATCAGATTCAGCACAGCAGGCACGGTGGGAATGAAAGCGCTCAGGTTCATTCTCGGCCTTGTGGTGACATGTGCGGTCACAGCGCTCATGATGATCCTGCCTCTTCCAAGATTCACAGGCCATTTCGTGGCATTCACCATGGCAGGACTCGTCATAACGTTCATATACCCCGCAATAGCTGTAAGACTGAGGCTGATGCAGAGAACCTAGACAGACTTGGGATAGCGTCCGTGTCTCTCCTTGTAGACTCTCCGGAAGAACCGTTTAGCAATCTCATCATCCTCCAGAGCCTCACCGCAGAGTCTTGAGAAGAGACGGCCGCAGATCTCACTGTCGGCAAGGGCGTTGTGGGCATCATAGCTCCATCCAAGCGATGTTGCGAGGGCTGTCAGGCTGTATGAGCGTCTGCCCTTCCAGAGCCTGCGGGAGAGTGAGAGCGTGCAGTAGTAATCGTTATGCACAGGAGGAATCTCCCAGGCTTCTAGGGTTGATCTAAGGACCTTTATGTCGAAGGGTGCATTATGGGCGACAAGGGGATACTCCCCGATGAAATCCCGGATCTCATCCCATAAATCCTCCATTGTGGGTGCCTTTATGATATCAGCAGGATCGAGATGGTGTACTGCGGTACAGTGAGGATCGAAACAGAGCTGAGGCGGTCTGATGAGCGAATAGTAGCTGTCGATGGTCTCTCCAAGAGCGTTCTTCCTGACAAGTCCTATCGCACAGGCTGAATCCGGAGAACCTGAGGCCGTTTCAAAATCTATAGCGACGTATTCCATACCACGGCAGAATATACCAGAGAACGGGAAGCCGTACCAGAGCCGCCGCAGGATCACACACAAGTACGGAAAAAGGACGTACTTTCAGCATAATTTCTTGTTTTTACAGAAAATGCTACAGAATTCACTGGACGGGACCGGAATTTTACTATATTTTCTAAGCATAGCCTTCTAGATGCGAGTCTCACTTATACCAAGCAAATAATCCAGAACACATCAGAAGGCATTTTCCATCTCCCGATGTCTCTCAATCAGGAATCTCTGCAAAGAAAACTGTACCCCTTATATTCAGTCCGTACGGAGCTGCCGAGGCAGGAATCAGGGCACACTCACCCTTCTCAAGTCTCAGGCCTTCTCCTTTGTATGAGAAACGGGCTGTACCTTCAGTGACAAGAGCGAGAGAGAGTCTTCCGCCCTTCACCTCATAGCTTCCGCTTCCGGCTCTCCGGAGCACATAGTTCCTGGACGGGATCTCATATGTCGTACGTCCTGAGCCTGTCTTGGTCGTCTGGACCTTCTTCACGTCCACAGAATCGAATGACATGATCCTCTCAAGCTCCTCCAGATCGATCCTCTTTTTCGTAAGACCGCCGCGGAGGACATTGTCAGAGGCATCCATGAGTTCGACTCCGTTACCGAGAACATAGGCATGGAGTGTGTCCGGCTCAAGGTAGAGAGCCTCTCCGATCTGGAGGTACACGAGATTCATCAGATACGGGAAGAGAGCCCCGATATCACCGGGATACTCCTGAAGACACTTCTCCGCGATTCCCTTCCTTGTCAGGAAAAGTCCCGACCAGCTGTCCTCGCTTCTGTGGCTGAGACTGTCCCTGAACTCATCAAGGACTGCAGTCCTGTCCGCTTCCGAAAGTCCGTACAGTCCCAGGAAGAGACTCTTCATGTCAACTGCGAACGGTTTGATTATCGATGTGTAGGATGCCGGGATCAGTGCGGCAAGGTCTGCTGTACATACCTCTGTATCACGGAAACCGCAGAGTGCTGTTATCGGAGAGAGGGCTGCAATGATCTCGGATTTCTGGTTGTCATCCTGATAATCCACAGGTTCTCCGTTCTTCCTCTTCCCCTCCTCTCTCCTCCATCCGTCCTCTGCCTGTGCCTTTGTCGGATGGCACTGCAGGGAAAGGGGCCTTGCGATTGCCAGGACCTTGAAAAGCAGAGGAAGCTTTCCTGCGAACCTGTCGTATGCGCTCTCTCCCAGAACCGTCCTGTCAGATTCGATCAGAGAGGAAAGACTCTCTCCGTCATATGTGAAGGACTCACCTGCAGGGTGTGTTCCGAACCAGAGCTCTGCCTGAGGCTTTCCTGTATATCCACCGATGAGAGAGGGAATGAAATCATCATTTCCCCATGCGTAATCCTTAACTGTTCCCCTGATTTTCCTGATCATCATACCGTGATTGTATCACAGAGAGGAGACTGAATGTACCTTTTCATCGCTCTTTGCCTGCAAAGAACGCATGAAAGAGACGAAGAAGAACACTGCAACGATGAATGTGATCAGATCACTCAGTGGCTGTGCGATCTCGACACCCAGTATCCCGATCTGTCCGGGAAGGATGAGGATGAGCGGAATGAAGCAGATTCCCTGTCTCGCCATCGCAAGTATTGTCGCAGGAAGAGCCTGTCCGGTACTCTGCAGTCCCATATTCGTCGAGGTCACCAGACCTGTGAGAGGAAGGAGCATGGCCTGGAAGCGCAGTGCAGCGACACCTATTCTCATCACATCGGCATCCTCTCCCCTGAATGCGGCTATGATCGGATGGGCGAACACTATGCAGAGCGCAGCCATAACCGTCATGATCACGGTTCCTGTCACTGCAGTGAACTTCGTCGCGCTTCTGACCCTGTCATACCTTTCCGCTCCGTAATTGAACGATGCCACAGGCTGGTAGCCCTGACCGAACCCAAGCATTGCGCTGAACGCGAACATTGAGACACGTCCTGCGATGCTCATTGCAGCCACAGCCGCATCACCGAATGCGGAGGCCGCGACATTCAGTGAGATCGAGGCGATACTTGCAAGTCCCTGTCTCATCAGTGTCGGAAGTCCGATCTTCACGATCTGAAGATATGTTCCGGGCTTTCTGGAGATCTTTGAAATGCATATCCTCACCCCGCTCTTTCCTCTCAGGAAGAACGAGAGAAGTATGCAGAATGATATCAGCTGTGAAAGCGCCGTGGCCATCGCCGCACCGGCGGTACCGAATCCCAGGGTAAAGATGAAGACCGGGTCGAGAACTATATTCAGAAGTCCGCCTGTGGTGATGCCGACCATGCCGAGCATGGCCTTTCCCTCTGCACGGAGGTAGTTGTTCATCACGAACGAGCAGCACATCACAGGGCAACCTATGAAGATGTACTGGGCATAGGCCTCAGCGTATGGAAGTATCGTCTCCGTCGCGCCCAGAAGTCTCATGAGAGACGGGCGGAAAGCTATTCCGACAATGCTGAGAATGAGGGAGAGCACCACGGCAAAGAAGAATCCGGAGGATGCCGTTCTCGTAGCCTCCTCATCCTTCTTCGCTCCCAGCTGTCTGGAAAGTATGTTTCCCGCTCCCATACCTATCGTGAAACCGATGGCCTGTATTATGGCCATGATCGAGAAGACTATTCCCACGGCGCCCGATGCGCTTGTCCCGAGCTTGGAGACGAAATAGGTGTCGGCTGTGTTGTATATCGACGAGACAAGCATGCTTATGATGGTAGGCACAGCAAGTGAGCAGACAAGTTTCTGCACCGGTGTATCGGTCATTTTCCTGTAATGCAGATTCCGTTCCCGTTCGTCCATACCCACGATTATATTACAAAATGATGCAGGATGAATCTTCTGTTGAGCAAATGCGGCAATTGTTATATCCTCATTAAGAACGCGACCGTCATATAGTGGCTATTACCTCAGCTTCCCAAGCTGAAGATGCGGGTTCGATTCCCGTCGGTCGCTCTGGGCCCGGATCATCCGGGCTTTTCCTTTCATTCCTGTGGTAATATGGTCTCATGGAAACCTTTGTCGTTACAGGCGGGGCGGGCTTCATCGGATCGGCCTTCATAAGATACATGCTCAAAAAGCACAGGGACAGGAGGATAGTCTGTTTTGATGCGCTGACGTATGCTGCGGACATGTCGAACCTCAGCTCTGTCATGAGAGATCCACTCTTCTCATTCATAAAAGGAGACATAACGGCAGAGGATGATGTCGAAAACCTTTTCGCGGCATACCGTCCATCGGTCATAGTGAACTTCGCGGCTGAAAGCCATGTGGACAGATCCATAGAATCCCCTTCCCTCTTCATAAAGACCAATGTCGATGGCACCGGAACGCTTCTTGATGCATCACTCCGCCATGGCATCAGACGCTTTCATCAGATATCCACGGATGAGGTGTATGGTGATCTTCCTCTGGATCATCCGGAGATGAGATTCACGGAGCTCTCCCCTCTCCGTCCAAGCTCTCCGTACAGTGCGTCGAAGGCCGCAGCGGATCTTCTTGCGCTTTCATACCACAGGACATACGGACTTGATGTGACCGTATCAAGATGCTCGAACAACTTCGGCCCCTGTCAGAACAGGGAGAAACTCATACCGAAGACTGTCTGGAACGCCATACACGATGAGAGTATCCCGGTGTATGGTGACGGACTGAACGTCAGGGACTGGATACACACCGATGAGCACTCAAGAGCTATCGATCAGATAATAGAGAGAGGAAGATCGGGAGAGGTGTACAACATCGGAGGAAACAATGAGATAAACAACATCACACTTGTGAAGGAGATCCTCTCTGTACTCGACAAGCCTCTTTCCCTCATAGAATATGTTCCTGACAGGAAAGGGCATGACAGGCGCTACGCTGTCGATCCGTCAAAAATCAGGGATGAACTCGGATTTGAAGCAGAGAAGCACAGCATCCGTGACACTGTGCTTCATTATGCGAATCTCTGGAAAGCCTGATCCTATTCAGAGAGGGCAT